>NZ_JBKORF010000036.1:0-169234 GCF_047314685.1 Shewanella sp. BJSY2023SW001 | reverse complement strand
TTAGAACGATAGCGATTCCTCCCGTAGTCATTGTTGGTGAAAAGCTTCCTGATTTTATCAAGATTCCACTTAGAGACTCTTTCGAAAAATCCCACTTGTTTGGTCAGCCGCTTGTTATGGATGAGTTTATTAATCAGTTAAATATTCACATTCCTAAAAAGTATCATCCATTTAATGCTGATATGAAGTGGGGTACGAATGAGTTTAAAATTGTACTGAAGAACGAAGTAACTAATGATGAGAAAGAAGAGATTCAGCTTATATGTGAGTCTTTAGGTCATCAGGGGTTTGATTATATTTTCGAGGTCAATCCAGAGATTAGTGATTATCCAGGAGTAGTCGATTTCAATACTAACTCTAGACATAATCTTCAAATTATAGCTAGCGGTCTAATTCAAAATCAGTTTTCTCGAAATATTTNAGAGTTTTGGGTTGAAAATAGGAAGAATATTTTTAGTGGTAATGATGTAAATCGTAATAATATATATTTGCCTAATGATTTTTTGAGGGGCACTAAATGCTTCGTAGATGCTTCAGTATTTGAGCGCAGAAACTTGAGGGTATATTTATCTCTTTATGAGAAGATTGTTATAGCGCTGCCATTTAAATCTAAAGAAAGAGATTTTTATGGGATGTTTGGTATAAATCCACTTGAGTTAAAGGAGCTTATCACTAGAGGTAGGTTGCTTTTTGTTGTGCCACAGAATTTAGCAAGATACTCGCAAAGCCTATTGCAGGAAATTATAGAGGCAAACCCGAATTCAATAATATTCTCTAGACGATTGGCAGCAACAGCAATTCAGGGTATTCAAAAGAAGACTGGCATTGTTGGTTCCACGTTTTCAAGTGATGAACAATATGATTTTCTCTATTATTGTGCGAGGTCTAATAACGAAGGACTCAAGTTTTTAGCAAAGTCTCTTTCTGAACAATGGCAGTTTTCAGAGTATATGATAGATAAAGAAGGCGCTGCCTCTGTTTTTAGGGCCGGATTTTCTAATTTGGCTACTAAGCTATTTGAAGCTAAAGGAAAGGATTTATCCATTGAGCTTGCTACAGCCAGCTCTAGCTTTGAGTTTGCTCAAGGATTAAATGCACATCACTTTCCATTTGATTCCGAGCAGTATTCAGAGGTTGCGGCTTGCGAAGCTGTTAGCAGTCTTTATAGTGGAGTGATTGACAACTCTCAGTTTATTAGAGAGTCTGAAATTAGCATGCTCTTGGAGAATGTTTTAGCAATTAATAATGATATGAATGTACTAGAGCTGGATGATGCTCTTACTAGCAATAGCCTTAGAGCCATCCCTGATATATTGAAAGGTTACTCCAATTTAAGTAATGATGAGCTAAGTTTAAAATTGTATGAACTTAGAAAAGAGCTCATGCAAATAGAAAGAAATAGAGGAAATTTAGCAGCTTTAGATTTCACTGGAGCATTTTGGCCATTAGTAGCCGGAGCAGCCATGGAATACAATGGTGTTCCTGGTGGTGCTTATGTATCTCTTGGTGGCTGGTTGTTAAAGGCATTGTGCCATTATAGTGGTCAGTCAAAACTAGCTGATAATCCTATATTTACACGGTTATCTAGCATTAATCACAGAGTGTCTCAAGACGCTATTATCATTAAAAGGTGTCGAGACTCTATTGGGAAGTATTAATAATTTATTTCTGGTCTACGGGGGGAAGTTGGTTGGTGGAGACTAAAGAGCGTGGTTTAGAAATAGAGAATAAATTACATGATATTAAAAAAATACAGGACAGCCATATCTTTTTGATGTTTCACACTGATGCTAAACCCGCGAGGTGATCGCCAGCGTGTCAAAGGATTACCGCAGCCCAAAAACGTGGCTGGGCAGTGAAGATGAAAACGTGCTCAAGCTGCTATCTGAACTCATGGGAACGGTAGCCGAGCTGGCAACCATCTGTGCCAGTCATACCCACAGCACCAGCCCGGCACCGAATGAGGCTGGAGACTTCTCCGGCAAGGCGAGTGCAGCAGCCGCGCAAAAGGCCAGGCTAGACCCAATCACCAAGTAAACCATAGATCCGTCTTTACTCGATACCGGCTCAGCTCCCACCAGGAACCTGAGCCGTTTTTCATATCAGCACACAGCAAAGCCCCACCCAACAATCAAAACTGACGATGCTGCAGTACAGACGCGGCTGGCTATTCTGGCCACGTAAACCACCACCTACGCAATTCTACGTCACGAAATCCGCACTCTTCCTCACCCTCCTGCGCGGTTTGCACCTCAAAATTTTTTCAGTTTTGAATTTGTTCAGTTTATGGCGCCCCCAAGCGCAGACACTGGGCCGGGGAAAGGATCGGAGATCTGAAAAGATCGCGGTTAATTTCACTGTTTTACAGTTCTACTAGGTTGGATTGACCATGGGTGCAGGCGTAAAAGCCGCAGCAGCACGGGGTTTTGCGTGGATTCCGTAAGGGTATGAGAGAAAGCCAGAAAACGGTGGCCATACTAAAGCAGTTGATCAATAAGACATTAAAAGGATCCAGAACTGAAAAGGATGGATGTGGCAGCACCAGTAATTTCTCTGCTGCCACTTTGCTGCCATTCCTACTAAATTGGCAAAGAAAAAGGGTTAGCATTTCTGCTAACCCTTTGTTTTATTTGGTGGAGGCGGCGGGACTTGAACCCGCGTCCGAAAAACCTACGCTCAAGGCGCTACATGCTTAGTCTCTCTTTTATTTAACCGGTTGAACTCCGAAAGACAGGATTCCAAACGGTGAGCCTGGTACTGTTTCGCGGTTCACCCCCAGACAAGGTTCCCTCGCTAGCACTATGTAAGGTGACCATCAAATCCACTGCCCATGTGCGAGACCTGTGGTAGATGGCTAGCGGCCTTAAGCTGCTAGAGCGTAGTTATCGTCGTTTGCAACTATAACTGTGCGGCTTTTTACGAGGCCAACCGCCCCTCGGCATGCTCCCGGAGTTTCGCGAATCCCGTCGAATCCAGAATCGCCCCCGTGATGTATCGATTGTAACCCCTTTACCACCTGCTTACCAAGGCTTTAATTAGCAAAGGACAATCACTTGCTGGTTATCCGTACAATTGGCGTGCGAAATAACAGCAAATATCAGTTACTTGCTCTTCATGACCCGGGCTTTTTCGATAGCCCAGTCACGTTGTTTAATATCGTCGCGTTTATCGTGGGCTTTCTTGCCCTTACCCAAGCCTATCTCAACCTTGACCCAGGCCCCTTTACGCCAGTACATGGAGATGGGCACTATGGCGTAACCCTGCCTTTCAACCAAGCCGGCCAGACGGTCCAGTTCACGGCGATTAAGCAGCAGTTTACGCATGCGGGTTGGGTCGCAGACCACATGAGTCGATGCCGCGCTGAGTGGGGTGATATTACAGTTGTGCAGGAAGGCTTCGCCATTTTTCAGCATGACAAAGCTTTCCGACAGATTCACCTTGCCGGCGCGGATGGATTTGACCTCCCATCCCATTAGGGACAGACCGGCCTCGAATTTTTCATCGAAGCGATATTCAAAGGTCGCACGCTTGTTCCGGGCAATGGTTGCCGGAGCGTTTGCGGATTTTTTTGCATTCTTCTTAGCCATAGGCTGGCTATTATACGCAGCAGCAGCCAATTTGGAATTGGCCTGGAAGAATATTTTGAGTTGCGGGCAGTAGCTTAGGGTTTTGTTGCTGGCTTTTTGAGCGCTTACAGAGGTAGAACTCATTGCGATGGAACAAAGGATGCGTTTTTTGACCGGCATGCTAAAATCCGGGTCTGTTTTGAGTCAGCCAAGAGTATCAACCAACGGATGCCACAGATTTCCCGCAGTGTTCTGGTACGTTACAGTGCGATGCAGATGTACCAGCTAGTCAATGATGTCGAGTCCTATAAAGAGTTTCTCCCTGGTTGCGTTGGCGGCAAGGTGTTGGAGTTTGATGGCAAAACCATGCTGGCGTCGGTAGATATCAGTAAAGCCGGGATCAGCAAGACCTTTACCACCCGTAATCAGGTGGTGGAGGGTAAAAGTATTGAGCTGCAACTGGAGAATGGCCCTTTCAAGCATTTGACCGGTCATTGGTATTTTACCGAGTTGGCAGAAGATGCATGTAAGGTGGAGTTTGAGTTGAATTTTGAGTTCTCCAGCGCCTTGGTGGGTATGGCATTCGGCAAGGTATTCAAAGAGCTGGTTACCTCTATGGTTACGGCTTTTACTCAAAGGGCGAAGGAAGTATACAGTGGCAAGTGAACAGGAAAAATTCAGTGTCGATGTTATTTATGCCTTACCGACACAACAGAAAGTGATCAGTGTTTCCGTGACGCCGGGTACCAGTTTTATCGAGGCTGTGCGTCAGAGTAACATCCAGGCTTTTTTCCCTGAGATTGACTTGGAAACGGTGAAACTCGGCACCTTCAGCCGTCAGGTCAAACACGATGACGAAGTTGAACCCGGGCAGAGAATTGAAATCTATCGTCCTTTGATTGCCGACCCTAAAGAGGTACGCCGTAAGCGTGCCGAGAAGGCCGCGGAGGAAGGGCGGATCAATAAAGTGACCGGCGCCAAAATCAACTGAGTTACTTTGCTGAATCCAAGACATTAAAAAAGCGCCTGTTGGCGCTTTTTTAATGTCTTGGGTTCAAGTTTAGGCGTAAGCCATTACTTACGGTCCTGTTCGTGTTTATTCATCTTGGTTGGATCCTGCTCTTCAACCAAAGGTTTTTCATCGCCGCGTTGCTGTGGGATCTGCGGCGTCAGCTCAGGGCTGTTGGCCATTGGCAGGCTACTTTGTTCCAGCGGGGTATTGAATTCATTACTCAGTTCGTAATCCCCTGTGACCTTGGCCAATTGATCGCCACTAAAGTGCAGGATCAGTTCTTTATGGGTAATGCTGGCATCACGACCACTCTTGTAATGGTAAACATAGTACCAGGTATCATCCTTGAAGCTGTCCCGCAGTACAGGACGCCCAAGCACAAATTCCACCTGCTCCTTGGTCATGTCGATGCGTAGCTTTTCCACCTGCTGAGGCTCCATATAGTTGCCCTGTGGAATATCAGGCTTGTACACCAGCCAGTCAAAGACACTGCAGGCACTGAGTGAGAGGGTGAGCGCACTAACGCTCAGCAGGGTAAGACTTTGCTTTTTAATTGACATTGAATGTGCTACTTCATGAAAAACTGTCGGCCATAATACCCAAGCCCAGCCCGTGCTGACAAGGGCTATTGACTCGGCGCTTGAGGCTTCGACAACATAAAAGTGACTTGGTTCGTCTCGCTGTTGCAAAATTGTTGTTTTGGCTCAAATTAACCTCTGGAAAATAGAATAAATTCACGGGAGGGGCTTATTTTAGTCGCTTCGGACAAAATCGGTGCCAGATCGACTAACAAGAAATTTTGAACTCGCTTTACCGGCTTGCAATAAGCCTGCTGCAGCATTGAAAACCATTTGTATTTAAAAGACTTATTTTTAAATACGTTCAAAATTTCGGTTATCAAGGCCCATAAAGCTGGCTATACTGAAACTCCCGTGATAGGCCCAAGTAAAAGCTGCTTTGGGTCATTTAAATCATCCATGCCTTTTATCCCTGTATATAAGTGTGGCAAACAACAGCCTTCTATTGCTATTTGTTAAGGAGTCTCGATGGAACAGGCCGGCATCTTTACCTCAGTGCTCATGTTTTTGCTCGCTGCCGTGGTGTTGGTTCCACTTGGCAAGCGCTTTGGTATAGGCCCCATACTTTCTTACCTTGCCGCCGGTGTACTGCTTGGACCGGGCGGTATTGCTGTGGTTTCTGAGCCGGCAGCTGTGCTTCATTTTGCCGAGCTTGGGGTGATCCTCATGCTGTTTGTCATGGGGCTTGAATTGACTCCTGGCAAACTCTGGGAACTTCGCAGTGCCATATTCGGCCTCGGCAGTGGTCAGTTACTGCTGTCCTGGGCAGTGGTCAGCGCTTTGGCATTCGGTGTCGGGCTTTCCATCGAAGCCGCTATTATTGTTGGCGCAGCGCTATCCCTGTCTTCTACAGCATTTGCGGTGCAATTAATGAATGAGCAGCGACTGCTCACCACACCAGTAGGTCGTGACGCCTTTGGGGTGTTGCTGATGCAGGATCTGGCGGTGATCCCCATGATGCTGCTGATTGCCTATCTGTCGCCAAGCGGCGCCGATCCGGCTCATCATGCCGTGCCCTGGTATTGGACTTGTTTGGCGCTCTTGGGATTTTTGCTGGTGGGGAAATACCTGCTTCCCAAAGTATTGCAGTTGGTGGCGGCCAGTGGGGTGCGCGAAGTGCTGACGGCGTTTTCGTTATTGCTGGTGATGGGCAGCGCGGCGCTAATGGCCTGGCTAGGGCTTTCGGCCGGTATGGGGGCGTTTTTGGCCGGTATCATGCTGGCCAACTCGGGTTATCGCCATCAGCTTGAAACCGATATTGAGCCTTTCAAGGGCTTGCTTTTGGGGCTGTTTTTCATGGCTGTAGGCATGACCATGGATCTGGGCTTACTGCTGAAGGAGCCTTTGGCGTTGTTGGGGATCCTCTTTGGCATGCTGGCGGTGAAGACTTTGGTCCTTATGTTGCTTGGGAAGTTTAGACACCATACCTGGCGCAGTGCCATGGTGTTGGGGTTGATCTTGGCCGAAGGCGGTGAATTTGCTTTTGTACTACTTTCCCAGGCACAGTTGTCAGGGCTTTTATCTGAGAAAATCAGCCAGATGTTGGTATTGGCTATAGGCTTGTCGATGGCGATAACGCCTTATTTGCTGAAGTTGTTCAGGTTGCTTGGCAAACCGGTGGAAGCGAGCCGTTTACCTGATGTGATAGAAGGGTCAGAAAGTGAAGTGGTCATCGCCGGTTTTGGCCGTATGGGGCAGATCACCGGCCGTATTTTGGCATCCTCAGGGATCCCGTTTGTGGCGCTGGATAAAGATGCCCGTCATGTGGACGTGGTGCGCCAATTTGGTGGTGAAGTGTATTTTGGTGATGCCAAGCGGCTCGATATGCTGTTTTCGGCCGGTTTGCCCAAGGCGCGGGTGATCCTGGTAGCGGTCAACAATGTGGAAGATTCATTGCAGATAGTGACTCAGGTGAAGACGCACTTTCCTCATGTGGCCGTGGTCGCCAGGGCCCGTGACCGTAACCATGCCTATCGTTTGATGAGTCTTGGGGTGACGTCGGTATTTCGGGAAACCTTCGGTTCGGCCCTCAGTGCCAGTGAGAGTGTGTTGCAAACACTGGGACTCAGTCAGGTTCAAGCCAATGAGCGGGTGAAGATATTTGCTGAGCACGACAAGGCACAGGTTGAGGCCGGGGCCAAGCACAAGGACGATCTTAAGGCGCTTATTCGCTTGTCCAATAAGGGCAGGGCAGAGCTGGAGTCCTTGATGCGGGCTGATAAAGACAAGGGGCTATAATGGAAGGCACGAACAAGTCCTATGTGCGGTCTGGGGTGGCGTACTGACCGGCAAGCTAAGCTTTACAACAGAGACCACCGCGAGGAATTATTCGTATTTTTAAGCGTGGTCGAGTAAATGATAGTTTGTCTTAAGTTTCTTGCTTGGATGCTTGTTTTAAGTTTTGGGCAGTTTTTATTCGGCTTATGGTGAGTTTAGTTTAGTCAGGTTCTATACCCGATCATTACTGTCTCAAGCCTTATTGGGGTGACTGTTTCAAGCGCACGGTTGTAGTTTGGCGTGGATAAAGGGCTGATAGATATTAAAGAGGTACAAAAAATCCGATGACCAGAGGTCATCGGATTTGGACTTTTAACCACTTAGATTTAACGCTTGTCCAGTTCCACGAAGTCGCGGGAAGTCGCACCTGTGTAGAGCTGACGTGGACGGCTGATCTTGTGACCAGGCTGATCCAGCATCTCTTTCCAGTGGGCAATCCAGCCAACAGTACGAGCCAGGGCAAAGATAACGGTAAACATGGAGGTTGGAATACCAATCGCCTTCATGATGATACCTGAGTAGAAGTCGACGTTTGGATAGAGCTTTTTGGAGATGAAGTACTCATCTTCCAGGGCGATACGCTCAAGTTCCATGGCAACATCCAGCAGAGGGTCGTTAACTTTGAGTTCGGCCAGCACTTCGTGACAGGTTTCACGCATCACTTTAGCGCGTGGATCGAAGTTCTTGTAAACCCTGTGACCGAAGCCCATCAGACGGAAAGGATCATCCTTGTCTTTGGCGCGTTCGATAAACTCAGGGATGCGATCCACAGTACCGATTTCTTCCAGCATACGCAGACAAGCTTCGTTGGCACCACCATGGGCAGGACCCCACAGCGAAGCGATACCGGCAGCGATACAGGCAAATGGGTTAGCACCCGAAGAGCCCGCCAGACGCACGGTTGAGGTTGAAGCGTTCTGCTCGTGATCGGCGTGCAGGATAAAGATGCGATCCATGGCACGTTCCACAATCGGGTTCACCTTGTATTCTTCACAAGGTACAGCGAACATCATCGACAGGAAGTTACCGGCATAGCTCAGGTCGTTGCGTGGGTACACGAACGGCTGTCCTATGGAGTACTTGTAGCACATGGCGGCAATGGTTGGCATCTTGGAAACCAGGCGGAAGGCTGCAATTTCACGATGACGGGCATCGTTGACATCCAAAGAGTCCTGATAGAAAGAAGACAAAGCGCCTGTCACGCCACAAAGCATGGCCATTGGGTGAGCGTCACGACGGAAGCCTCTGAAGAAGGAGGCCAACTGCTCGTGCACCATGGTATGAGTTTTAACTGTGTAGGCGAATTTTTCATACTCTGCCTTACTTGGCAGCTCGCCGTACAACAGCAGGTAACAGAGATCCAGGTAGTCGGATTCTGTCGCCAGTTGATCTATCGGATAGCCACGGTGTAACAATACACCCTGCGCACCATCGATATAGGTAATTGCAGATTCACAGGAGGCCGTCGCGAGAAATCCTGGATCAAAGGTAAAGTAGCCTTTACTGCCGAGTTTACTGATATCGATTACGTCGAAACCAGCAGTTCCTTGTTTCACTGGCAGTTCAATCGAGTCGTTCCCTGGTAATTCCAATTTGGCTTTTAAATCAGCCATACCCCGTTCTCCTTACTTCATTCTTATGTGAGTGCGGCATGTCAAACGGCCATTACTTTACAGCCAATCCAGATCACATTTCAATTTAAATAAGCGTTTAAATTCGTTAGACCATGGTATAGGTAAGACCAATTTCCCTGATAACACCAGCACTTATCCTGTAAAAAGGGCAAAAAAACAAAATTTGGATAATGTGATGTTTGTATTTGACATTTACGACGAGTATACTTGCTGCGGCTCGCAAGAGCTACAAACGGCGGGCTTGGTTAGCATATCACTAATTAACTAATTTTGTGTGTTGTCAACAAGTTAGCTTTTTGTTTCAACCTTCTATTGTGAAACCCTTCTCTGTGACTTCAGTCACAGAACTGTGTAAGAGCAAAATCGGTTCACATAACAAAAAAAATGCTCAATGGAGCTGAGTGAGCAGAACGTGAAAAAGCAAAGACCTGTCCATTTAGATCTGCAGACCATTCGCTTCCCGGCGACTGCAATTGTGTCCATTCTGCACCGGGTATCCGGTGTGATCATGCTGTTCGCTGTTGGTATACTTCTCTGGTTGCTGAACGCCTCGCTGGCGTCGGCCGAGAGTTTCCAAGGCGTACAATCTCTGTTAGACAACTTCGTGGTGAAGTTTATCCTGTGGGGCATTCTGACCGCACTGGCTTATCATTTGCTGGGCGGCTTGCGTCACCTGGTAATGGATACCGGTCGTTGGGAAGAGCTACCTTCGGGTAAGGCATCGGCCAAGGCAGTATTTGTCCTGACCGCAGTGTTTTCTGTATTAGCGGGGATCTGGGTATGGTAACCAATGCAGCGAGTTTTGGACGCAGTGGTGTTCATGACTTCATCCTATTACGCGCAAGTGCCGTCATTCTGGCCGTTTACACTATATTCTTGGTCGGATTTGCAGCTTGCAGTTCACCTCTCACCTACGATGTCTGGCATGGGCTGTTTGCTTCACTGCCGATGAAAGTCTTTACTCTGCTGGCGCTTATTGCGCTGCTTATCCATGCCTGGATCGGTATTTGGCAGGTACTGACTGACTACGTCAAAAACGTAGCACTGCGTGGGGTTTTACAGTTTGTCTTTGTCGTGACCGCCTTTGCTTATCTGGCGTCGGGCATAGTAATAGTGTGGGGTGTTTAAGTGGCTATTCCAGTACGCGAGTTTGACGCTGTCGTGATTGGTGCCGGTGGTGCCGGCATGCGCGCAGCACTGCAGATTTCTCAAGAGGGCAAGAGCTGTGCGCTCCTGTCCAAGGTTTTTCCTACACGTTCTCACACGGTTTCGGCCCAGGGCGGGATCACTGTTGCTCTGGGTAATGCCCACGAGGACAACTGGGAACACCATATGTATGACACGGTAAAAGGTTCCGACTTTATCGGCGACCAGGATGCCATCGAGTACATGTGTCAGACCGGCCCTGAAGCGGTTATCGAGCTGGAGCAGATGGGTCTGCCATTCTCACGCTTTGAAAACGGCACTATTTATCAGCGTCCTTTCGGCGGTCAATCCAAGAATTTCGGTGGTGAGCAGGCGGCCCGTACCGCGGCTGCGGCTGACCGTACCGGCCACGCGCTGCTACACTGCCTGTATCAGCAGAACGTTAAGAACAAGACTCAGGTATTTTCCGAGTGGTATGCCCTGGATCTGGTTAAAAACGAAGACGGTGCCATCGTAGGTTGTACTGCAATCGAAATTGAAACCGGTGAAATCGTTTACTTCAAAGCCAAGGCCACTGTATTGGCTACCGGCGGTGCCGGTCGTATCTTTGCTTCTACTACCAATGCCCACATCAACACAGGTGATGGTGTTGGTATGGCTGCCCGTGCCGGGGTTCAGCTGCAGGACATGGAAATGTGGCAGTTCCACCCAACCGGGATTGCCGGTGCCGGTGTTCTGGTGACTGAAGGTTGTCGTGGTGAGGGTGGTTACCTGCTCAATAAAGACGGTGAACGCTTCATGGAGCGCTATGCGCCCAACGCCAAAGATCTGGCTTCACGCGACGTGGTTGCCCGTTCCATGATGACAGAGATTCGTGAAGGCCGTGGTTGTGAAGGTCCTATGGGCCCACACCTGAAGCTGAAGCTGGACCATCTGGGCAAAGAAACCCTGGAAGCGCGTCTACCTGGTGTATGTGAACTATCCCGTACCTTTGCTCACATAGATCCCGCCGATGGCCCAATTCCGGTTATCCCAACTTGTCACTATATGATGGGTGGTTTGCCAACCAAGGTATCCGGTCAGGTGATCCATAAGAACGCCGATGGTACTGAAGAAGATATCAAGGGTCTGTTCGCCGTGGGCGAAATTGCTTGTGTATCGGTTCACGGTGCTAACCGTTTGGGTGGTAACTCACTACTCGACTTGGTAGTGTTCGGTCGTGCAGCCGGTCAACATCTGGGTAAAGCGCTGGATGAAACCGCAGATCCCAAAGCTGCGACTGAAGCCGACATTCAGAAGTCTCTTGAGCGTCTGAATCGTTGGGAAAGCAATAAAGACGGTGAAGATCCAGCGGTTATCCGTAAAGATCTGCAGATGTGCATGCAACTGAACTTTTCGGTATTCCGTAGCGGTGATGCCATGGCCGAAGGCCTGAAAGAACTGCAGAAAATTCGTGAGCGTCTGGCCAATGCCAAGCTATCTGACAACTCCAGAGAGTTCAACACTCAGCGTATCGAGTGTTTGGAACTGGATAACCTGATGGCAACAGCTATCGCATCTGCTTACGCAGCCAACTTCCGTACCGAGAGCCGTGGTGCTCACAGCCGTGAAGACTTCCCTGAGCGTGATGACGCCAACTGGCTGTGTCACAGCCTGTTTGACCCAGTCAACGAAACCATGTCCACCCGTGAAGTGAACATGGCGCCCAAGACACGTGAAGCCTTCCCGCCGAAGAAGCGTACCTACTAAGGAGTTGCGAAGATGAAATTGGATATTGCAGTTTATCGCTACAATCCTGATGTAGACACTAAACCCTACATGCAGGATTACAGCCTGGAAGTGGCCGAAGGCACCGATATGATGGTATTGGATGCCCTGCTCAAGCTTAAAGAGCAGGACCCAAGCCTGTCTTTCCGTCGCTCTTGTCGCGAAGGGGTTTGTGGTTCCGACGGCATGAATATGAACGGTAAAAACGGTCTGGCCTGTATCACGCCTGTATCTGCATTCAAGGGCAAGAAGATTGAAATCCGTCCTCTGCCCGGTATGCCTGTGGTGCGTGATTTGGTGGTTGACCTGAGTCAGTTTTACAAGCAATACGAGAAGATCAAGCCGTACCTCATCAATGATGAGAAGAAGCCGGCCCGTGAACATCTGCAGTCACCGGAGGAGCGTGCTCACCTGGATGGTCTGTATGAATGTATCATGTGTGCTTGTTGTTCTACGGCTTGCCCGTCATTCTGGTGGAACCCGGATAAGTTTGTTGGCCCCAGTGGTCTGCTGCATGCCTATCGTTTCTTGATAGACAGCCGAGATACTGCGACCGAGGAGCGTCTGAGCGAGCTGGATGATGCATACAGCGTCTTCCGTTGCCACGGCATTATGAACTGTGTGGATGTTTGTCCGAAAGGCTTGAACCCAACCAAGGCCATCGGACACATCAAGTCCATGTTGCTGAAGCGGGCTGTATAAATGCAAGACGACGAGCTTAATCCAATAATTACATAGGCTCGTGGGGAGTCACTTTCTCTGGGCAGAAAGTGGCTCTTTTGTGTGTAAAGGACTACAAAAGGCCGTAACATCCGGATGTCCCAGGGGCGGCTGAGACCCTGCCAAGGCAGGGAAAATATGGCTAAGCACGTGTATCAAGTTTGAAAGGATAAGAAATGCACCAAGGCAGCATGAAAGCCTGGCTCGAATCATCTCACTTGAGTGGGGCGAACTCGACCTACGTTGAAGAGATGTATGAAGCCTACCAAGAAGACCCCACCTCGGTATCTGACGACTGGCGTGCGGTGTTTGAGCAACTCCCTCCCGTGAACGGTGCCTCTGCTGATGTACCCGAAGCTTCTCACTCCAAGATCCGTGACTATTTTCGCTCCCTCGCACAGGAAGGCCGCAGTAAAGGTACCAGCCGCGTGTCCGATCCTGATGTCGATGCCAAGCAGGTAAAAGTTCTGCAATTGATCAATGCCTACCGTTTCCGTGGTCACCAGAGTGCCAATCTGGACCCGTTGGAACTGTGGAAGCGCGACACAGTTGCCGAATTGGATCCGGCGTTCCACGGCTTGACCAGTGAGGACATGGAGCGGGAATTCAACACAGGTTCTTTTGCTTATGGCGGTGACACCCTGAAACTGGGTGAGCTGGTGAAGGCGCTCAAGGCGACCTATTGCGGCTCTATCGGCGCCGAATATATGCATATCACCGACACCGAAGAGAAACGTTGGATCCAGCAACGTCTCGAACCTTCACTGGGTAAGGGCAGCTATGATAAGGCAGTCAAGACCCGGATCCTTGAAGGATTGAATGCCGCCGAAGGCATGGAAAAGTATTTGGGTGCCAAATTCCCCGGCGCCAAGCGCTTCTCCCTCGAAGGGGGTGATGCACTGGTGCCTATGATGCGCGAAATTATCTATCGTGCCGGTGAAGCGGGTACCAAAGAGATAGTCGTGGGCATGGCTCACCGAGGCCGTCTTAACGTTTTGGTTAACATTCTGGGCAAGCGTCCTGCCGAACTCTTTGACGAGTTTGCCGGCAAGCATCATGAGACGCTGGGTTCAGGGGACGTTAAGTACCATCAGGGCTTCTCTTCCGATTTTGAAACACCCGGTGGCAATGTTCACCTGGCATTGGCGTTCAACCCCTCACACCTGGAAATCGTTAACCCGGTCGTGATGGGCTCGGTGCGCGCCAGATTGGATCGCCGCGGCAGTGAAGATGGCTTGCAGGTAATGCCAATTACCATTCATGGTGACTCGGCCATTGCCGGACAGGGCATTGTGCAAGAGACATTTAACATGTCTCAGACCCGCGGCTTTAAAGTCGGCGGCTCTATCCGCATCGTGGTCAATAACCAGGTGGGCTTTACCACCTCCAACCACCAGGATGTGCGTTCTACCGAATACTGTACCGATATCGCCAAAATGGTTCAGGCGCCAATTTTCCATGTTAATGCCGACGATCCTGAGGCCGTAGCTTTTGTCTCTCAGTTGGCCGTGGATTACCGCAACACCTTTAAGCGTGATGTGGTTATCGAATTGGTATGTTATCGCCGTCACGGCCACAACGAGGCCGATGAGCCCAGTGCGACTCAGCCACTGATGTACGCCAAGATCAAGAAGCACCCAACGCCACGTAAGATCTACGCCGACAAGTTGATTGCCGAGAACAGCATTGCGGCCGACGATGTTACCGCCATGATCAATAACTATCGTGATGCCCTGGATCAAGGGGATTGTGTGGTCAAAGAGTGGCGTCCAATGACGCTGCACACTGTGGACTGGACTCCTTATTTGAACCGCGAATGGGATGAGTCGTTTGAATCCGGTATGACGCTGGAGCGTCTGCAGAATCTGGCCGACAAGATAAGCTATGTACCTGAGAGTCATAAGCTGCACTCACGGGTTGCCAAGATATACAACGACCGCGTTGCGATGGCCAAAGGCGAGAAGCTGATGGACTGGGGCTTTGCCGAGACTCTGGCCTATGCCAGCATCCTCGAGGACAAGCAAAGAGTCAGGATCACCGGGCAGGACTCGGGTCGTGGCACCTTCTTCCATCGCCACGCCGTGCTGCACAACCAGAACGATGGTACGACTTACCTGCCGCTGCGCCATGTGGCGAAAGAACAGGGCCCTATCGACATCACCGACTCTGTGTTGTCTGAAGCCTCAGTGCTGGCGTTCGAGTACGGTTATGCCACAGCTGAGCCGGGTGGCCTGACTATCTGGGAAGCCCAATTCGGTGACTTTGCCAACTGTGCCCAGGTGGTTATTGACCAGTTCCTGTCATCCGGTGAGCAGAAGTGGGGCCGTCTGTGCGGTTTGACCATGTTGCTGCCACACGGCTATGAAGGTCAGGGGCCTGAGCACTCAAGTGCTCGTCTGGAGCGTTTCTTGCAGCTGTGCGCCAACCACAATATGCAGGTTTGTGTGCCTTCGACTCCGGCTCAGGTCTACCACATGCTGCGTCGTCAGGTGGTGCGTCCAATGCGTCGTCCGCTGGTGGTTATGTCTCCCAAGTCGCTGCTGCGTCATCCGCTGGCAGTGTCTTCCCTGGACGAGCTGGCCAACGGTCAATTCCAGAACGTTATCGGTGAAATCGATACTCTGGATGCCGCCAAGGTTGATCGCGTAGTGTTCTGTAGCGGTAAGGTTTACTACGAGCTGCTGGAGCGTCGCCGCAAAGAGAATATCGATAATGTCGCTTTGGTGCGGGTAGAGCAGTTGTATCCCTTCCCACACGAAGAGATGGCAGTCGCCCTGAAAGATTATCAGCATGTGACCGACTTTGTTTGGTGTCAGGAAGAGCCTCAGAACCAAGGTGCCTGGTATTGCAGCCAGCATCATTTCTGGGCAGCCATTCCAAAAGGTGCCCAGCTCAGCTACGCTGGCCGTGACGCCTCTGCAGCGCCGGCTTGTGGCTATCCTGAGTTGCATACGCATCAGCAGGAATCACTGATCACTAGCGCATTAAAACTGAAGTAATAGAAATTTATACAAAAAGGAAAGCTTTCCATGAGTATCGAAATCAAGGTACCTGTACTGCCCGAATCTGTTGCCGACGCGACTATCGCCACTTGGCACGTTAAGCCTGGTGAGCCGGTTTCCCGTGATCAGAACCTGGTTGATATTGAAACAGATAAAGTGGTGTTGGAAGTTGTAGCACCCGAAGATGGTCAGATCAGCGAACTGCTGTTCCAGGAAGGGGATACCGTCCTGGCCGAACAGGTTATCGCCAACTTCGTCGCCGGCGCTGTTGCCGGTCAGGAAGTGAGCAAAGAGCAGGCTGAAGCCGCAGCCCCTAAGGCTGAAGAAGCCGCGGCAGAAAACAACGATGCCCTGAGCCCATCAGTACGTCGCCTGATAGCCGAACACAACCTGGATGCCGCTAAAATCAAGGGCACAGGTGTGGGTGGCCGTATCACCAAAGAAGACGTGGAAGCCTTTGTTAAGTCAGGCTCTGCCAAGCCGGCTGCAGCTGCTGCCACAGCACCTGTGACCCTGGCGGGCGATCGCAGCGAGAAACGCGTACCTATGACGCGTCTGCGCAAGACTATCGCCACTCGTCTGCTGGAAGCCAAGAACTCCACCGCCATGCTGACCACCTTCAACGAGGTCAACATGAAGCCTATCATGGACATCCGTAAGAAGTATCAGGAAGTCTTTGAGAAGAAGCACGGCATCCGTCTTGGCTTTATGTCTTTCTACGTGAAAGCAGTAACCGAAGCGCTGAAGCGTTATCCAGAAGTCAACGCTTCTATCGATGGCAGCGACATCCTGTACCACAACTACTTCGATGTCAGCATCGCCGTTTCCACGCCTCGTGGCCTGGTAACGCCTGTGCTGCGCGACACAGATACCATGAGCCTGGCCGATATCGAGAAAGCGGTTCGCGAACTGGCTATTAAAGGTCGTGACGGCAAGCTGACAGTGGAAGATATGACAGGTGGTAACTTCACTGTGACCAACGGCGGTGTGTTTGGCTCTTTGATGTCGACGCCTATTCTGAACCTGCCACAGAGCGCAATCCTCGGCATGCATGCCATCAAGGACCGCCCAATGGCAGTCAATGGGCAGGTGGAAATCCTGCCCATGATGTACCTTGCTCTCTCATATGACCATCGCATCATTGATGGTCGTGAGTCAGTTGGCTTCCTGGTGACTATTAAGGATCTGCTGGAAGACCCAACTCGTCTGCTGCTGGACTTGTAAGCGCCGCCAGACAATAACCTCGTGACTGGCCCCTCGGGGCCGGTTGGATTTAAAACGTAGTATACGGATAGATCATCATGAATTTGCATGAGTATCAGGCAAAAGCCCTATTTGCCGAATATGGTTTACCAGTGTCAGAAGGCTATGCTTGTGACACAGCTCAGGAAGCTGTTGAAGCAGCCGGTCGCATTGGCGGAAACATGTGGGTAGTCAAGTGCCAGGTGCACGCTGGTGGCCGCGGTAAAGCAGGTGGCGTTAAAGTCACTGGCGATAAAGAAGAGATCAGAGCCTTTGCCGAACATTGGCTGGGCAAGAATCTGGTCACTTATCAGACTGATGAAAAAGGTCAGCCGGTTGCCAAGATCCTGGTTGAAAGCTGCACTGATATCGCCAACGAACTCTATCTGGGTGCCGTTGTCGACCGTGGCACTCGCCGCGTCGTGTTTATGGCTTCTACCGAAGGTGGTGTGGAAATCGAAAAGGTGGCCGAAGAGACCCCTGAGCTGATCCACAAAGCCATTATCGACCCTATCACAGGTCCTCAGCCTTTCCAGGCGCGTGACCTTGGCTTTAAGCTGGGTCTGAACCCAACTCAAATCAAGCAGTTCACCAAGATCTTTATGGGTCTGGCGACCATGTTCCTGGAGCATGACTTTGCCCTGCTGGAGATCAACCCTCTGGTGATCACCACAGAAGGCAACCTGCACTGCCTGGACGGCAAGATTGGCGTAGATGGTAACGCTCTGTTCCGTCAGCCAAAGATCAAAGACATGCATGATCCTTCACAAGACGACCCACGTGAAGCCCACGCAGCCAAGTTCGAACTGAACTATGTGGCTCTGGACGGTAACGTAGGTTGCATGGTAAACGGTGCCGGTCTGGCCATGGGTACCATGGATATCGTTAACCTGCATGGCGGCAAGCCAGCCAACTTCCTCGACGTAGGTGGCGGCGCGACCAAAGAACGTGTTGCCGAAGCCTTCAAGATCATTCTGTCTGACAGCAATGTGAAGGCCGTTCTGGTGAACATTTTCGGTGGTATCGTGCGTTGTGACATGATCGCCGAAGGTATTATCGGTGCAGTGAAAGAAGTCGGTGTGAAAGTGCCTGTGGTTGTGCGTCTGGAAGGTACCAACGCCGAGCTGGGCTCTAAAGTACTCGCCGAATCAGGTTTGGATATCATTGCTGCGACAAGTCTGACCGACGCTGCTCAGCAAGTAGTTAAAGCTGCGGAGGGCAAATAATGTCTGTTTTAATCAACAAAGATACCAAGGTTATCTGCCAGGGTTTCACCGGTGGTCAGGGGACTTTTCATTCTGAGCAGGCGATTGCCTACGGTACTCAGATGGTCGGCGGTGTGTCTCCTGGTAAAGGCGGCACCACTCACTTGGGCTTGCCAGTATTCAACACAGTGAAAGACGCTGTTGCCGCCACCGGCGCCACTGCATCTGTTATCTATGTTCCTGCGCCTTTCTGTAAAGATGCTATCCTGGAAGCCATAGATGGCGGTATCGAGCTTATCGTTTGTATTACCGAAGGTATTCCGACGCTGGATATGCTGCAGGTAAAAGTGAAGCTGGAAGAAACCGGCGTGCGCATGATAGGTCCTAACTGCCCAGGTGTTATCACCCCCGGCGAATGTAAAATAGGCATCATGCCAGGTCACATCCACAAGCCAGGTAAAGTGGGTATCGTTTCCCGCAGCGGTACTCTGACTTACGAAGCCGTTAAGCAGACTACTGACGAAGGTTTCGGCCAGTCTACCTGTGTGGGCATTGGTGGTGACCCGATCCCTGGTACCAACTTCATCGACGTACTGGAAATGTTCCAGAACGATCCTCAGACCGAGGCCATAGTGATGATAGGTGAAATCGGCGGTACTGCCGAAGAAGAAGCGGCGGCTTACATCAAGGCCAACGTTACCAAGCCAGTGGTCTCTTATATTGCCGGTGTGACTGCGCCAGCAGGTAAGCGTATGGGCCATGCAGGCGCCATCATTGCCGGTGGTAAGGGTACTGCTGCCGACAAGTTCGCCGCTCTGGAAGCAGCTGGCGTGACTACCGTACGCTCGCTGGCCGAAATCGGCAGCGCGCTGCGTGAGAAAACCGGCTGGTAAGCACAGTCGTTAAGCTCACAAAAGGCGCCGCGAGGCGCCTTTTTTATTGGCTGCTGTGATGAAGCTCTGATGCCTCCGGCTGGATATTTGATTGGGAAAAGGTTAGATTGGGGCTTGGCTATTCCTTCGGGGAGTCTTGGTGCATTAATGTGCTAAAAATATAAAAAATTCAAATTGTTATTAATCATCTCTCTTGGGGTTGTCGCTTTGTTGTTATCCGGAGCCGAGTAGTGGGCTGCGCCAAGACAGCCACTGACGCGGGTATCCGAGCCAACTCAGAGGGTTTGATTTCGTGTTAACACCATTTCAGCGCCGTATTGGTTCGCCCGATGCGGCGCTGAAGTGCAATTCGGGGGCGAAAGCGTTCGAAGATCAAGCTGAATTTGTCTGAAACGCCTGTCAGGCGATTTTCAGCGATTGGGTATTGGCGTCAACCCTCAATGGGGGAAGGGATGACCCGATGTGGGGCCGCTCAGGCGGCTTTTCTGAAAAGTAGAGGATTGCTGTGAGTACACAACCTAATATAGTAATTTCTGAAGTGGATATGGATCGCCTGGAGCGTTTGCTGGAGTCATTGCCGGCGAATGCCTTTCCCGGCCATCAAGCACTCGAGGCTGAACTGGAGCGGGCAGAAATCAGGCCATCCAAGGAGATGCCGGATAATGTAGTAACCATGAACTCTGAAGTCCGTTTTCGTATGTCTTCCTCAAATGAAGAGTTCACCTTGCGCCTGGTTTATCCAAAAGATGCCGATGGCAGCGCCGGTAAAATTTCGATTCTGGCACCTGTTGGCGGCGCCTTGTTGGGTTTGGCCCAGGGAGATGAAATCGAATGGCCGGGTCCCGGTGGTGGCATGGTGAAAGTGCGGATTGAAGAGATCATCTATCAACCGGAACGTTCTGGTGATTTTCACCGCTAGGCACCGGAGCCGGTAAGGCTTTGGATGGATATGAGAGTGATAGTTCTTCAGGTCACTCGGAATGTACCAACGACAGGGAAAGGAGATAAAGATGAAGCAGTACTTTGTCCACAATGGTTTTTCTGCCGGCAGCGGTAAATTACCGGCGGATCCACAGTTGATCAGTGAACATGATGCCGACAAGCTGATGCAGTTTGCCGGTCTGGAGCCCAAGCATGTGGGTAATCTGACGCCTCCGGCGCAGTTCGCCGAAGAGGGAGACTGGTTATTCCGGCTTTTCGCCAATAACCGTTTTCTTTGTTATGCGGACCCGATGCTTTTCAGTCATGCCTGCCCAAGGAAGAAGGGTGAGCCTTTGGCTTTGAATTGGTAATTTCAAGATTACCGACAATAAAAAACCAGCGCTTGGCGCTGGTTTTTTTAATTATCACTCTTGGCCGTGATCGCACTTGTCGTTGGTGCAGACGCCATAGAGGTAGAGGCTGTGATTGGTGAGCTTGATATTGTGTCGCATGGCAATTTCATGCTGACGACGCTCGATAAGGTCATCAGAAAACTCGATCACTTTGCCACAGCTCAGGCACACCAGGTGATCATGATGATGTTGGGTGGAGAGTTCAAATACGGCTTTGCCACTTTCGAAGTGGTGGCGGCTGACAATGCCGGCATCGTCAAACTGATTTAATACCCGATAAACAGTAGCCAAACCTATCTCTTCGCCGATATCCAGCAATTTCTTATATAAGTCTTCGGCACTGATATGCTGGTTTTCCGGTTCTTGCATCAGCTCCAGGATTTTGACTCGTGGCAGGGTGATTTTCAAACCCGCTTTCTTCAGCGCTTGATTTCCATCTGTCATGGCTAATCTCTTGATTGCAGAACCCTTGGTATTACACATAGGTTCGTCCGTGGATAATAGACCCCATTATATGTGTACTGTTCTAAAACTTAAACCTCTGATCCGGCTTTTGGTACTTCTGTGGGGTAACTTAGCTATAATCGGCATAATTTTGAATAAAAACAAGCAATTTAAGCATACATTTTGTATGGTTATACCAAGGCATAATTGCGCTGTTGAGTCGCTATTGGCAGGATGGCAGAAAAACAAAAGGATACCAGATGCATCGTCGAATCGTGATTTTAACCGGCGCCGGGATCTCTGCCGAGTCCGGTTTACGTACCTTCAGGGATCAAGATGGCCTGTGGGAAGAACATCATATCGAGGATGTGGCGACTCCTGAAGGTTATGAACGTGACCCTGAGCTGGTTGAACGTTTTTACAATGGTCGTTGGCAACAACTGCATTCGGGCAATATAGAACCCAACGCTGCTCATACGGCGCTCTCTCGCCTTGAGCAAGAGTTTGAGGGGGAGCTGCTTATTGTCACCCAAAACATAGACGATCTGCACGAGAGAGCAGGCTCCAGGCGCTTGCTGCATATGCACGGCGAGCTTTCCAAAGGGCGTTGTCCGCGCTCCCGGCAAACTTTTACATTGCACGAACCCTTCGGGCCTGAGAATACCTGCACTTGCTGTATTCCAGCTCAGCGTTTGCGGCCTCACGTGGTTTGGTTCGGTGAAATGCCTCTGGGAATGGATAGAATTCACGATGCGCTGGATCACTGCGATCTCTTCATTGCCATTGGCACCTCTGGCACTGTCTATCCCGCTGCCGGTTTTGTCGATAGCGCCAATCACCATGGTGCGCTCACCGTTGAGGTCAATCTGATGCCGGCAGACAGACACAGCCAGTTTCAGATCCATTTACAAGGAAAGGCCAGTGAGATGGTAGCGCCACTGGTGGAGCGTATTCTTGCGGGTCAGTCTATCTGTAACCAAACCGGGCATAACTGATGCCTGAGCCACGTACTATCGATGGTAACAGTCGCTTGGCGATCATAATGCGCGGTCTGCCGGGTAGCGGCAAATCCTACTGGGTTCGTCAGTTTATCCAGGAACTATCTGTAGAGCTTGTACAGTGTATTACTGAGAAGGGCCTTTGCTCAACCGACCGTTTCTTTTATCGAAATGACCGTTATTGTTTCGATGCTGCGCGTTTGGCGGAATTTCATCAACTCAATCTGAGTCGTTTCATCGAGGCATTGGCAACCGGGGTGCCTGTGGTTATCTGTGATAATACCAACATGGCGCTGTGGGAGTTCGCTGCCTATCAAGCGGCTGCGAAGGCCTTGGGTTACCGAGTGCATATTCAGCAGATTGGTGATGTGCGTTGCAAAACACATCTGCAAGAGTGTGCCGAGCGAAATAAACATGGTGTCAGTCTTAAATCCATTCAAAGAATGGCCAGCCAATTTCAGACAATTGAAAAATAACTTCTTGGCGGGAATTAAAATATCTGGTTTCAGAAATTGCAATATATCGGTATAAAATGGTTCTACTAAAGAAATAGCCGAGTTGACTTTTATTTAAAACAAAGACAGCCATTAATATTGTTTTTATTTTTAAGGTTGTTTTAATAATAACATTAGTGTTAATTTGTTTCCTTGTTATATCTTGTGTCTTTGCTCACTCTTTTATTTTATTTTTGGTCATAATATCTTCACGGGTCAGGATAGACCCATTAATCATTATTATAACTTTCGCTTGAGTTTCGGGAGTCGAGGTTGTTCGCCATAAAACAAAGGCTGAGCAAACAGTATGCCTGTGCTTGGGTAGGAGAGAAAGATGACCATATTTAAAAAGAAAAGAGTTGCTTTGATGGTGATGGCAATACTGCTTGCAGGCTGCAGTGATGGTGATGATGGCCGAGATGGTGCGCCTGGTGAGCCAGGTAAACCGGGGGAACCGGGAAAACCCGGGACGAATCCTCCAGTAACCCAATCGGTTGAAACCCAAGTTAAAGTGATTAATTATACTTTGGGTGAGGGGACAATTACCTACGAGTTTGAAGTGACGGATGAAAATGGTAATTTAATTAATGACCTTACCAATGTTCAGGCCAAAGTGGCTGCTTTGACTGCCAAAGGTTTTATTCTCAATCGGGATGAAAATCCAATTAATAATGTAGAGGACAATGTTCATGTCGGCGGCGCGGTAACTCAGGCAACAGAAGGTGCCAAGTTAACTCAAGTAGATGATGGACATTATATATTTGAAGCGCCGATGGCAGGTGTTAATGCTGCCACTGAAGGCATTGTTTGGCTGCGTGTTGGCGGTAATGATGCCATTGCCCGTTCAAAGGCATTGGTTGTCAATAAGCCGGAGGGTCAATTCAGTACTACCACTGAAGCCTGTTATGCCTGTCACGTGGACTACTCCCAGAGCCCACGTCGTCACGCCGGCTATGTGGCTGAAGGCATGGACGGTGAAGTAGATTTTATTGCCGGCTGTTTGGTTTGTCATGGCTCAGTCAGCAAAACAGTGACCAACGATGAGGGATTCTCTATCGGTGGTTATGCCAGCAATACCTTATCCAGGATAGGTCATATCAATCACAGGGAGTTCAGCAAAGACTTCAGCGTGCTCAACTGCAGCAGTTGTCATACAGATGCGCCTATTAACAGCAACTTTACCGGCCCTGGTTGTATCGATTGCCATGGTAAAGAAGGAACCCCGATAGGCGATATAGTGCCTTCAAATGGCCTGGATTTCCGTGAGCTGCATGAGCAGAAGGTGGGGATCACCAAGTTGCAAGCACTGCGAGCGGCTTACACAGTTGAACTTTCTACTCCTGAAACCGATGGTGCCGGTGGTTGGTGTTCTACCATCAGTGTCAAGGATAAAGAGGGTAATCTGGTCAATATCAGCAACAACTATAATGCCGAACCTTCCAATGCCGGTTATGTTGCCGCCAAGCCGATAGTCTATGCCGGCGCATATCTGCATGCCTATGACAACCATGGCCTGGTGGGCCGCCCGGGCACCCGTAATTCAGAAACCAAGACGGATAATGCCGATGGCACCCGCACTGTGTGTTATGCGGCGGCCAACATAGCCGCAGGGTATGAGAATGCCGGTTATATGTTCTCGGCGCGGGTGACTTTCTCCAGCGAAGGTTGGCAGCATTATGATGACAAGGTACGTGGTCAAACTCGCGATCGCATTCGTGCCAATGGCTATGACGGCTCCATGGGGGTCTCCTTCACAGCTTACTCAGATGTCGTCAATCCGGCCGATGGCAGCAAGATCTCCGGCTTTGATCGGCGTCAGGTGGTGGCCGACAGCAGCTGCATTACCTGTCATAACGATGTGACTGCCTTCCACAAGAACGGTGAGTTCGATAACGGTGGTAAGGGTTGTATTGCTTGTCACGGCAACGGAATGGCCCGTACCAGTGCCGATTATGGTGCCGGCTTCGGTCCCATGATCCACAGCTGGCACTGGGGTAAGGGGGCAACCGTCGGTGAAGTGGCTCAGGATGCCGATGGTAACTGGAGTCAGACAGGAAAAGCCAACGGCGCCGCAGCGATTGCACCGGCCAGCAGTTGTGTGGCCTGTCACCAGGATGGCCTGTCGCTGGCCGCTGTGCCCAACCAGTATATTCTGGAGCCCGGCAGCAAGATGACCAGCCCGGTCACCGCAAACTGTTATGCCTGCCACACCAGTGATTCAGCCAAGGCACACATGAGCCAGAACGGCGGTGATATCAGCGTGGATATTCCGGCGGTTGAGTGGTTCAAGCAGCCAAGTGCCGAATCCTGTGCGACTTGTCATGACACAGGCAGAACCTTTGGTATCGATAAGTACCATAAGTTCTAATTAGCGTTTTATTGAGTAAACATTCCCTGCAAGGCTTGGTTTACCTCAAGACAAAGCGGCTCATTTGAGCCGCTTTTTTTGCTGTCCTGAGTAGAGTTGAGGTGTAGCGGGCTCAGCCGTGACTGACGAAGGCGCTGTCATCTTGATTTTGCTTGCTCGTCAGTGCGGCCACTTCCAGCATGGCCCGGCTCAGGCAGCTCAGCTCTTCTGCGCTGATACCATAGGGCGGCATGATATAGATGAGTTTACCAAAGGGGCGGATCCACACGCCGCGGGCAACAAATTCGGCCTGCAGCGCGGCGGTATTGACCTGTCTGTGCATCTCCAGTACGCCGACGGCGCCAAGCACCCGTACTGCTTTGACTTCCGGCAGTGCTGCTGCCGGTGCCAGTTCCTGTTTAAGCTGAGTTTCAATGGCCTTGACCTGAGCTTGCCACTCACCGTTTGCCAGCAGGGCCAGGCTGGCGCGGGCAGCACTACAGGCCAGAGGATTGGCCATAAAGGTTGGCCCATGCATAAATACGCCGGCAGGGGAGCTGTCTATGCCGGCCGCCACTTTATCGCTGCACAGCGTCGCCGCCAGACTGATATAGCCGCCGGTGAGCGCCTTACCGACACACATGATGTCCGGCGCTATGTCGGCGTGTTCGCAGGCAAACAGCTTACCGGTGCGGCCAAAACCTGTGGCGATTTCATCCAGGATCAGCAGTACATCGTACTTGTCGCACAGGGCTCTTGCTGCCTTGAGATAGTCGGCGCTGTAAAACCACATGCCACCGGCACCTTGCATTATGGGTTCGAGGATCAGCGCGGCGGTTTGTTTGCCGTGTTCGGCCAGCATGGCCTCGAGTCCGGCGATGTCATCTGCTTTAGCGGCTTCACCGAAGGGTGTACTCGGCGCCGGGGCAAACAGTTGCCGGGCCACATTGTCACCAAACATGGTGTGCATGCCGCCCTCCGGGTCGCAGACGCTCATGGCGGCGAATGTGTCGCCATGGTAGCCCTGCTTGACCGTCATGATGCGGTTTTTTTCTGTCTTGTTTTGTCCTTGCCAGTATTGCAGTGCCATCTTCAGCGCCACCTCCACCGCAATGGAGCCTGAGTCAGCCAGGAACACCTTGGTCAATGGCTCCGGGGTAATAGTGATGAGTTGGCGACACAGTTCTATGGCGCTCTCATGGGTGATCCCTCCGAACATCACATGGCTCAGGCGTTTGAGTTGATCTTCCATGGCGCTGAGAATTGCCGGGTGGCTGTAACCATGGACGCAGGCCCACCAGGAACTGGTGCCGTCGATGAGCTCGCGACCATCCTCCAGCGTCAGGCGTACGCCCTTGGCGGCTTTGACCCCATAAACGGGTAGGGTGTGGCTCATGGAAGTGTAGGGATGCCAGATATGCTGACGGTCAAAACGATAATCTATGCTCATATATTAACCAAAGGTAAACCTGTGCAACTGGTTGGCGTTGACAGTGAGAGTGTCGCGGGTATGCTAACGAAAATAATTCAGGCCTTCAAGCAGCCAACTGAACCCGGAGCCCGATGGATTAATCGGCAAAATCGGCTTCAGCAACAAATAGATCAGACTCAGGTAACACAGAATATGTCCAATACAGAGCTGCGCCATGACTGGCGCCGCGAAGAGGTTGAAGCCCTCTTTGCCCTGCCGATGAATGATTTGTTGTTTCGTGCCCACAGCGTGCACAGAACCCATTTCAATCCCAATGAAGTTCAGGTCAGTCGTCTGTTGTCAATCAAGACGGGGGCCTGTCCGGAAGACTGTAAATATTGTCCCCAGAGCGCCCGCTACGACACAGGGTTGGAAAAAGAGCGTCTGCTGGAGATGGAAAAGGTACTGACAGAGGCCAGAAGTGCCAAGGCAGCCGGGGCGACCCGCTTCTGCATGGGAGCCGCCTGGCGTAACCCGCATGAGCGCGATATGCCTTATCTCAAGCAGATGGTGCAGGAGGTTAAATCCCTGGGAATGGAAACCTGTATGACTCTGGGTATGCTCAGCGAAAACCAGGCCAACGAACTGGCCGAAGCCGGGCTGGATTACTACAACCATAACTTGGATACCTCGCCGGAATACTATGGTGACATCATCACCACCCGCACCTATCAGCAGCGGTTGGACACCCTGGCCAATGTGCGCGCCGCCGGTATGAAGGTGTGCTCCGGCGGGATTGTCGGCATGGGCGAGCAGGCCACCGACAGGGCGGGTTTGCTGCAGCAGTTGGCCAATCTGGAGCAACATCCCGACTCTGTGCCTATCAATATGTTGGTCAAGGTGGCCGGTACGCCGCTGGATAGCCTGGACGACCTGGATCCACTGGAGTTTGTGCGCACCATAGCCGTGGCCAGAATCATGATGCCTTTGTCGCGGGTTCGCTTGTCGGCCGGGCGTGAAAATATGACAGATGAGCTGCAGGCCATGTGTTTCTTTGCCGGGGCCAACTCGATTTTCTATGGGTGCAAGCTGTTGACCACCGCCAACCCGGAAGAAAATGACGATATGAGCCTGTTCCGCCGTCTGGGATTGACCCCGGAGCAAGGCAAGGCCGCCACGGTCGAGGAAGAGGGCGCCGAAATAGCCCGCGTCGCGGCCAAGGCAGAGGCTATCAATAACAAGGCTCAGGGACAGTTTTACGACGCCGGAGCCCTGTAACTTGACCTCATTGCTGGACAAAATGGCCCACCGCCGTGAGGAGCTTGCGCGCGGCGGCTTGCTCAGGCAAAGGCGCTGCTTCGCTGCAGCGCCCGGCCGTGAGCGACTATTGCATCCTGTTGCCCATGCAACAGATAGTGGCAAACCATTGCTGGATTTTGCCGCCAATGATTATCTGGGCCTGGCCCGTCATCCCAAGGTCATCTCTGCGCTTGCCAAGGGGGCAACTCTCTATGGCTGCGGCAGCGGCGCTTCACCTCTGGTTTCAGGTTACAGCGAGGCGCATCTCAAGCTGGAACAAGGTCTGTGCCGGGCACTCGGTGCAGAAGCGGCGTTACTGTTCAGTTGTGGTTTTGCCGCCAACACTGCGCTGATGAAAACCCTGTTTAGCGCCGAAGATACAGTGATTGCCGACAAATTGGTGCACGCCTCCATGATAGATGGTCTGCGCGACTCAAAGGCCAAAATACGGCGTTTTGCCCATAACGATATGGCGGCCGCCACAACGCTTTTGGCCCGGCATCCCGGCAGCGCTGTGCTCACCGAAACCGTGTTCAGCATGGATGGCGACAGGGCGCCGCTTGGTAAATTGAGCCACTTGTGCCAAGAGCACGGCAGCCCGCTTATTCTCGATGATGCCCACGGCTTCGGCCTATTTGAGTCTTCACCCTTGCCGGTATTTGCCCGCTTGGTGACATTTGGCAAGGCGCTAGGTGGTCAGGGCGCGGCGATTGTGGGCTCGCAGGAATTGATAGACTATCTGGTGGCCAATGCCCGTGAATACATCTATTCCACCGCGCTGTCACCGGCCTGCTGTATGGGCGTGCACGGGGCTCTGGAGCTGATCCAGCAAGAGCCTTTGCTCGAGCGCCTCAACGCCAATATCGCTTTGTTTCGCCGCAGCTGCCAAGCGGCGGGGATCTCCTTGATGCCATCTGAGTCGCCAATTCAACCTCTGTTGGTGGGAGAGAGTGGCAGGTGTATGGCGCTGGCGGCAAGGCTTTTGGAACGCGGCTTCCTGGTGGGGGCGATTCGGCCACCCACAGTCCCCCAAGGCAGTGCCAGACTGCGTATTACCCTGAGCGCCGAGCACAGGGAGCAGGATATACTGGCCTTGGCCTCGGCACTGGCGGAGCTGATGGCATGAGCAACATGAGTCATGAGCCTCTGGCCAATCATACAGGCCTGGTGCAATCCGTGCCGCTTGGTGACGTCGCCGGGCGTTTTTCCAAGGCGGCAAGCGCTTATGGGCGCCACAATAAGGTGCAGCGTCTGACGGCCGAAGCCTTACTTGACTGGAACGATTGCCTACACTCAGGAAAACTGCTGGATATAGGTGCAGGTCCGGGCACGGCTTTTGCCACGCTCGGCCCCCAAAGCGTGACCGCCCTGGATATCGCCAGCGGAATGCTCAAGCAGCTGAAGGGAAACTTCCCCTATTATCAGGCTGTTTGTGGCGATGCCGAGCAGCTTCCCTTTGGCGACAACAGCTTTGATGCGGTTTATTCCAATCTGGCGCTGCAGTGGTGCGGCGATATTCCGGCCGCCTTGGCAGAGATTTTTCGGGTTATGCGCCCGGGCGGCTCGGCGCGCCTTGCCATAGTAGCCCGCGGCAGTTTGCCCGAATTACAGACGCTGGGGCTGCGAGTCAAGGCGTTTGCAGCCGAGGATATGTTGGCGCAAGCGCTGGGCCAGCATCCCTGGCAGAGCTTGCACACGCAAAGCCGCACCTTCCAGTGCCACTTTGCCAATCTCAGGGAATTGCTTTACTCCATCAAGGGGGTCGGCGCTTCAGTCGGCGCAGACAAAAACTCAGGCGCCGGGCTCAAGGGAAAGGGTTTTTGGCATACACTTAACGGGCAGGCCGAGGTCCTTAGAACGGACAAGGGATTGCCGCTGACATACAGGATAGTAATGGTTCAGGCTCGAAAATAACCATTGATGTTTTGGCTGTAGGGGTAGTTCAGCGATGATTTTTTTTGTAACAGGTACAGATACCGACAGTGGCAAGACTCAGGTCGGAGCCGCTCTGCTGCATAAGGCACGAGTCGAGCATGGCTTGAAAACCTTGGGGGTCAAACCTCTGGCCTCGGGTTGCCATAACACTCCTTACGGGCTGAGAAACCCGGACGCCCTGGCCTTGATGGATGAATCCACTCTGAAACTGCAGTACGACAAGGTAAATCCTTTCAGTTTTGAGCCGGCGATTGCCCCTCATATTGCTGCCGCCGATCTCGGCCTGGATATCAGCCCAGAGGCGGTACTGGCGGCGCTGGATTTTACCCAGTTTGCCATGGCTGATTTCTGCCTGATAGAAGGGGCCGGCGGTTGGCGTTTGCCTTTGGGGGAGGGGCGTTTCTTATCGGAAGCGGTGCAGGGACTGGCTCTGCCCGTGATTCTGGTGGTCGGAATGAAGCTTGGCTGTCTTAATCATGCGGTGTTGACCCAGGAGGTGATCCGCGCCGATGGACTTGAAATCGCCGGTTGGGTCGCCAACCGCGCCGAAGCCGATATGAGTCGCTTCGATGAAAACCTGGCCAGCCTTAAAGACTTGATGCAGGCGCCGCTGTTGGGAGTGGTGCCGCATCTGGCTCATCCCAGTGCCGAGGCCATGTCTCAGCACCTGGATTTGAGCCCTCTGCTGGCCAAAGCGCATGCTTGAGCCCTGGAGTTAAAAAGCAGCAAGGCCCCGTGGGGCCGAGGTTTTTTTAGCTCAATAGATTGGAAAGATCACTGCCTACAGGCACGGGGATCTCCTGCTCTACACCGCTGAACAGATAAGCTTCCTTATCTCCCAAAAGACTCAGTTTATTGTCCTTAAGCAACAGGGCGCTGCCTTCCTGGATGGCCAGTACCGGCGTCTTGGGATCGACACAAGTAAACTCAAGCAAGCGCTGGGCCCGGGTTTCACCATTATGCCCCGGCGTTTTGTAGTTGCTGTAATGCGGATTGATTTGCAGTGGCAGCAGGCCAAGGGCACTGAATGATGGCGGCTCTATAATAGGCATATCATTGGTGGTACGTATGCTGAGGCCGGCAATATTTGAGCCTGCACTCCAGCCGATATAGGGTTTGCCGGCGGCGACTTCCTCTTTGATCAGATGCAGCAGGTCGTAGCGGTACAACTCATGCAACAGGTGGAAGGTGTTGCCACCGCCAACCAGAATGCCGTCAGCATCGCGAATGGCCTGCTTGGGGTCGCCATGTTGATGGATAGAGGAGATATCCAGCCTCAATGGTGCCAGGCCATTAACCACGGCTTCCAGATAGTTGTCGTAGCTCATGCTGACACCGGCATAAGGGATAAATATCCACTTGCGGGCTTTTTCTGCCATGGGCTCAATATAGGGCAGGGCATGTTCCAGGTAGGGGGTATCGCCAGCGCGGGAGCTGCTGAGCAGCAGGGTATTTATTGTCATAATCGTCGCTGTCCTTCAGATTGATTTGCGTTGCTTGATGGTAACAAAAAGCCTTTACACTCAACAATCGCCACAGGTGCTTTTGGTCGCGTTAAAAAGCCGCACTCGGCAATTGATTAAGTTTGATTTAATCAACTCTACCTAGACTGCTTCCTCTGCGTAGCCGGGGCGTTTAGGCAGAAAGCTAAACAATAATTTACCTTTTTCCTCTTGAATTCCCGCCAAGTGGACATATTATGTCTGCAATGACGCAATTCCGGTACAAGGGTACCTTACAGGAGCTGATATGAAGCGTGTATTTCTATTGATTTTGACTAACCTTGCCATTCTGTTGGTGGCATCGATTGTCATGTCTATTTTGGGTGTCAATACTCAAACCATGGGTGGCTTGCTGGTATTTGCGGCGATCTTCGGTTTTGGTGGCGCCTTTATCAGTTTGGCGATTTCCAAATGGATGGCCAAGAAAACTATGGGTTGTGAGGTGATCACTCAGCCCCGTGATAACACAGAGCGTTGGTTGCTCGAGACCGTAGCCCGTCAGGCGCAGCAGGCCGGGATTAAGATGCCGGAAGTGGCTATTTACCAATCGCCTGAACTGAACGCCTTTGCTACAGGCCCAAGTAAAAACAACTCTCTGGTAGCCGTGAGTACAGGCTTGCTTTACGGTATGAGCGCCGATGAAGTCGAAGCCGTACTGGCGCACGAAGTCAGCCACGTGGCCAACGGTGACATGGTGACACTGACCCTGATCCAGGGCGTGGTGAACACCTTTGTTATCTTCGCCGCCCGCGTGGTTGCCGGTATCGTCAACAACTTTGTTGCCAGCAACGATGAAGAGGGTGAAGGCTTGGGCACTATCGCTTACATGGCTGTGGTATTTGTGCTGGATATGCTGTTTGGTATTCTGGCATCCATTGTGGTGGCATACTTCTCCCGCATTCGTGAGTTCCGCGCCGACGAAGGTGCCGCTCGCCTTGCCGGTAAGAACAAGATGATTGCGGCCCTTGAACGTCTGCGTACCGGGCCGGAAACCGGTGCCATGCCGGCCAATATGTCGGCCTTCGGTATCAATGGCAAGCGTTCAATGACTGAACTCTTTATGAGTCACCCACCGCTTGAAAAGCGTATTGAAGCGCTGAGAAACCGCTAATAATTCAGCGATACTTTCTCTAAAGGAGACCTGTTGGTCTCCTTTTTTATGCGCTTGAAACGCTTATTGATACAGATGTTTATAGGTAAACAAAATGTAAAATTCCGTAATTAACCGATGGTTACATGATTCAGCGCACATTTTGCTTTTGCGCAAGTTGTTAAAGTGGCGGCGACTCAGAATTAGTTTGCCAATTGGCAAAAGCTTGGCTAAGTTAATCCAAGTCGTGCTATTTACTGATAGTGAGACAAAGGTCATACCTGACATAAGAACCTTTGCTCGACTGTCATCATCGGAGGATATTATTGTGAGCAAGAAACTCTTAAGTGTGTTGTTCGGTGCCGGTTTGGCCGCGCTGGCCATGTCACCATCTGCTTTTGCAGAAGATCAGAAACTGTCAGATTTCCACGCGGATATGGGTGGCTGTGAAAGCTGTCATGCCGATGGTTCCCCTTCAGCTGATGGCGCCTATGAATTTGAACAGTGTCAGAGCTGTCACGGTTCGCTGGCAGAAATGGACGCGGTACACAAGCCACACGATGGCGCTTTGATGTGTGCTGACTGCCACGCTCCCCATGACATGAACGTAGGTCAGAAGCCTACCTGCGATAGCTGCCACGATGACGGCCGTACTTCGGAAAGCACTCTGAAGTAAGCGCATATCGCACGAATGACAACGCCGGCTTGATGCCGGCGTTATTGTTTCTGGCTTGTGCTTATCTCTGGCTCTGTGTGGTGAGCCCATATCACTGTCAGTCTTTATCCAGCGGCGTTGTTGGCAGATATTTATTGCCGGAAAACATAGCTGAAATAATACCGGGCTGACGCTTACGCTCGGCGTGGATCACCGCGGCTATATGCAGCAATACCAAGAGAAGTAACAGATATACGCTGTAGACATGGACTTTCCCTGCCAAGCCTTTGGCGCCCTTAATCGCTGCAGCCTTGTCTGGATTAACGCCTGTGTCATCGTAGGGTTTGAGACTGGCAGGTTCAACCCCATCCGCGGCGATATATTCCTGAACCATGCCGCCCAGTGGTGGATAGAAGATGTCAGTACCGGCTCGCACTAAACCTGTCACCATGATCAGGGTCAGCAGACCAAACAGAGCGATAACCGCCAGTTTGCCTGCCGGATTATGGCCGAGATATTGTGGATTTTCGCCTTTCTTGAGGGCTGCGCGATAGCCTGCCAATTCCCCTTTCTTTGGGAGTAGTTTACCTAGACGCGCCTTGATGGGGCCGAATAATCCCCACAACAATCTGAATGCCAGGTTGATGGCAAAGGCATAACCTATCCAGACGTGCAGTGTCTTTAAGCCGATTTTCGCATCGAGACCACTGATCCCAAAGTTAGATTTGAACATCATTATCCCGCCGATGGTCATCATCAGCAGCACCAAAAGTAGGTTTATCCAATGAAAAAGGCGAGTGGGAAGATCCCAGGCCTTATAGCGAGACAGGCGCACTTCGCCCGCAGTATTTGTTTCCATGTTTGATCCCCCAGATCTGTTTTACCCCTTTATGTTAATGCCTGGGGCGGCGCTTGTTCAGTTAACTCTTATTCATTTTGAGTTTTTTGGCAGAGATCTGTACTTCCGTTTCAAGCAGCTGTCTGATTTGATGCTTATGTTTCGTTAATGCAAATTTCGCGGGTGTTTAGCTGAGGGCAACCTATGTTCAAGGTGATGCACTGGCTGGTGGTTTCCAGAACTGCTCTGTTGACCGAGCTGATGAATATCCCTTGGCCGCAGGAGTTTCTGATACGCTTGTCCTGCTTATCTCCCGATAGATGGACACTGATGTGATGTCGACACTCTGTTGCTGGATTTGGTTACAGTGGCGTTGGCCTTGGGCTATAAGATTCTTAAACAGGTCGCCAGGAGTCGCGGTCGCAAAGTGGTATCCCCAAAAGGGTGGAGTATGAATGCCTGCTGTTGCCGTCTGCGGTCAAGAACCATCTTTAGCGGGTATTTCGCAAACTGAATTTAAGCAACCGGGCCCAGGTGATGACCTGGGCCCAGCGTCACTTGATGGCCGCTGTGGCCGAGAGTTAGGGAAGGTGCGAATAAGTCCTCGCGGCACTCTGGCTTACACAGCAATTGGCGTTCAAGGCATCTGACTGAAGGCATGCCGGGGCCTGTCGAAGTCGGATAACGTAGAGAGCCGGTTGCTGTGAAAGCCCCAAAGGGCGTGGCTTACAGGCCTGCCTGCTGTGTTATGCTTCTTGCAAAGGACTAGGGCCATTTGCTGCGAACCACGCCTTGCATCCAGGCCTGTAAGCCGACGCAGAGCACGCATGGGACTTGTTCGCACCTTCCTTAACCCAGCCAGGCCTTGGCTTTGGCTGGTTCGGTGAGCTTGAGTGACACAGTATCTATTGCCGCCGGTTTGATAGGCAGCAGGCCTGTCATCAGCTCATCACGGCGGAAGAAGTGCAACTCCAGACTATCGCCGGGCTCATATTGTTGCAGTTCATTTTCAAATTGAGCGCCGACCTGCAGACCATTGGCGGCGATTAGCAAATCCTGAGCCGCGAGCCCGGCGCTGTGAGCCGCGCTGCCGTTGGTCACACTTACAATCCTTAATCCCAGGGCTTCAGCCTTGTAGCGGGCTCCCAAGCCGATTTTTTGCCCCTCAACATCCCCGCCGCCCTGATCCTGAGCGCCTTGGGCACTGCGAAGCTGCATCTCGATTCCGAATTGCGCCAGCAGGGGCGCCAGTGGCAACTCTTGGGTATTATCCAGAAAGGCAAATTCTGCGCTGGCATCCCGGCCAAGCAGCTCCTCATAGAGGCGGCGATGGGAGTCATCTTCAGTGCCTATCCCCTGGCTGCCAAAGGCCTGCCACAGCTTTTGCATCAGGTTATCCAGTGTGTATTTTCCCTGGGTTTCCAGTCTCAGAGTCAAGTCCAGATACAGGGCAAACAAAGCTCCCTTGGTGTAATAGCTGACGATGGCGTTGGCGGCGTTTTCATCCTGTTTGTAGAACTTGGTCCAGGCGTTGAAGCTTGATTCTGTCAGGCTCTGCAACTGCCTGCCCGGCATGCGATATACCCGGGTCATGGTCTGGGATAGCATCTCCAGATATTGCTCACTGGAAACCCTGTTGGCTCTGAGTGTCATCAGGTCATCATAGTAGGAAGTGATGCCTTCATAAGCCCACAGCTGACGGGTGTAGCTCTCGGCTTCCAGCGCGTAGGGAATAAAGCTGGCCGGCTTAATGCGTTTGACGTTCCAGCTGTGGAAGTATTCGTGACTGCAGAGCGACAGATAAGTGCGGTAATCCTTATTGACCGGCATCTCCATACTCAGCGGCAGATCTTTGCGGGAGCAGTGCAGGGCGGTGGAGGCTCTGTGTTCCAGCCCTCCAAAGCCATTGCCCAATACCTGAGTCATAAACAGGTAGCGCTCAAACGGCGCTTCACCGAAGAGGCGGATTTGGCTCTCGCAAATAGCCTTGAGATCGTCAAGCAGCCTGGGCATGTGGCAGCGGTGACGCCCTGTCAGTATCACATCATGGCGCACGCCACAGGCCTCAAAGCTGCCGTGGGTAAAAGTGCCCATCTCCACCGGATGGTCGATAAGCTCATCATAGTTGGCGGCGCTGAAACGGCCGAACTGCCACTCTTCACCTTCGATTCGACTCAGGGTTGTTGCCAGTTGCCAGTTGGCTTCCTCTTTGGGAGGCAGAATTTCCAGCTCCAGCGGCTCAAGCTCTTTGCCGGCCACCGCAAGAAAGACGCTGCTGCCGTTGAAAAAGCCGTGGGTCTGATCCAGGTGGGCGCTGCGCACCGACATATCCCAGGCATAAACCGAGTAGCGCAGTTGCAGTGATTCGGCATTGGAATTTATCTGCCAGCGCTGCTTGTCGAGCTGAGTAATGCTGAGTGGACGCTCCAGCTCATCAAAGGCTTGAATATCTATGATATTGCGACAAAAATCGCGAACCATGTAGCTGCCTGGGATCCAGCATGGCAACCAAAGTTCCTGTCTCGGGGCCGGAGCCTGAATGGTGATTTTGACCTCGAACAGGTGAGCGTGTGGATCTATGGGGCAAATCTGATAACTGATCATCTGATATCCGTATGAATCGTTGGCGAGTGCCGGGAGCCAAATTGGTTCATCTCCGGCTGAGCATGGCGACAATGCTGCCAAAAAAGCCAGGCCGCGGCAATTACTTGCCGAGTTTTAACAGGCTTGGGGGGCAAATCGCCGCGGCCGATTACATCTCTGGGCCGAATGGTATTATACTGCCAAGAACACAGTGATTTGGCCCTTGGGCCGAGTCTGAACCGATACACCGGAGAGTGGCAAAATGGCCGAAGAAACCATATTCAGCAAAATTATTCGCCGTGAAATACCCACGGACATACTGTATCAGGACGAGTTGGTGACTGCCTTTCGGGATATCAATCCCAAGGCTCCCACCCATCTGCTGATAGTGCCCAATCATCTGATCCCCACAGTCAATGACGCCAAGGCCTCCGACGAGCAGGCCATAGGCCGTATGGTGACAGTGGCCGCCAAGTTGGCCGCCGAAGCCGGGATCGCGAAGGACGGCTATCGTTTAATCATTAACTGTAATGAGCATGGCGGCCAGGAAGTGTTCCACATCCACATGCATCTGCTTGGCGGTAAAGCCTTGGGGCCTATGGTGAGTTCAGCGTCATGAAAGTCAATCCGGAGTTTTTCCCGCTGACGACCCTGGCGAGCCGTTTTGTCAACCAGTTGGCCCAGTGCCGTCGCCTCGGGCTCAAGGTGCATGAGGGCAGTGAACACCATGTACTGATAGAGTTGCCTTACAGCACCGAGCTGGTGGGTTACCCTGAAACCGGAGTTATCCATGGTGGGGTTATCACCACTTTGATGGATACTGCCAGTGGCTGCGCCGTGGTTTGTGCCATCAAGGACAAATACGGTTCGCTGGAGATCTCGCCGACTCTGGATCTGCGGGTCGACTATATGAAGCCCGCCGAGCCCCACAAGCCGGTGTATGGTTTTGCCGAGTGTTATAAGTTGTCATCCAGCGTCGCGTTTACCCGGGCCATCGCCTATCAGGACAGCATAGACGACCCCATCGCCCATGCGGTTGGCTCCTTTATGCGGATAAGCCCTGAAATGATTGGGGACACTTTCCGTAAGGCACTGATGGGTGAGGAGACGAAATGACAGATCCCAAGGCATCCCTGGATGTAAAAAGCATAGTTGCCAAAGTGACAGAAACCAATGATTTCAGTCATTTACTTGAGCATGTTCCCTACGCCCGCTTTATTGGCATGTTGGTAGAACGGTTTGGCGATGAGCTGGTGTTTCGCTTGCCGGCCAAAGATGACAACATAGGTAACCCGGTACTGCCGGCCATTCATGGCGGCGTGATAGCCGGGTTTATGGAGATGTCGGCCATCATCCAGCTTATGGTGTTTATGCAAACCAGTAAGGTGCCTAAGGTGGTTGATTTTTCCATCGACTACTTACGTGCCGGTTATCATAAGGATAGTTTCGCCGAGTGCCGAATAACCCGTCAGGGACGGCGAGTGGCCAATGTCAATATCGACTGCTGGCAGACCAACCGCAAGCAGCTGATTGCAACCGCCCGGGCACACTTTTTGATTGATTGAGAATAAGGGATTGGCAGATGAAAAAAGTCTTGGTAATAGCAGCAACCCTGCTGGCTCTGGCAGGCTGCGCCAACCATACGGCCGGGGTGTATGCCAGCTCGACCGGTGAAAGTCGCATCGACAACAGCAGCTTTGCCCGCTCGGTGAGTGTCGGTGACTTGATGGCAAGAGGCGAGGGCGGCTTGCTCAGAGGCACTGCCACCATCAGCAGCAAAGTCGCTACCGATATGCGTGTTCAGTACAAATTCACCTGGTATGACGCCAGCGGTTATACCCTGGATGATGAAGGTGTGTCCTGGAAGTCGGTCAAGCTGCATGGTAAACAGCAGTTGCAGGTGAGCGCCGTGGCGCCGAATCCGACTGCCAGTCGTTTTGAGATCTATGTGCGCGAGGCCTTTTCAAACTAAAAGTTGCAACCTCGGCACCACTGCCGCCCGAACCATTATTCCAGTTGATGCTCAACGAACGGGACTATTGGTGTGGGCGGTTTTTTATCCCCCCAGATACAATTTGGCAACCTGGCTCACTTTTGTTGGTAACTCGTGTATACTGGCCCTCGCCAAGGGGTGTTTACCGCATTGCGGTTGACTGAGATGTCGTATGACGAACCCTTAGAACCTGATCCGGCTAGTACCGGCGTAGGAATGGGCCACAATTCGTGCACTTTCAACTCGCTTTCTTATTGCCGGATCTCAAACTGTGAATATTTGAGGTCCTATGTCCAAGTTTACCGTACCTACTCTGCTCGCCAGTACCATTCAGATGCTGCTGTGGGCACCCGTTCATGCCGCCGATAATCCCGGCGTTGAAAAGCAAGATGAGCAACAAGCCATGGAAGTGATAGTCGTCAGCGGCGACTTTCGTGGCCTGACGCTGGAGAAGATGCCCTCCAGCGTGACTGTTATCGACGAGCAGCGCATTGAAGATCAAGGCGCCGAGCATTTCGAAGATATGCTGGGTAACGTAGCCAACTTCAACTGGTCAGGTGCCAGCTCCCGGCCAAGATACTTCCAGATCCGCGGGGTCGGTGAGCAGGAGCAATACCAGGGAGCGCCCAACTCCTCTGTGGGCTTTATTATCGATGATATCGATCTCTCCGGGCTGGGCAGCGTTTCCAGCCTGTACGATCTGCAGCAGTTTGAAGTGCTGCGTGGCCCTCAGGGCACCCGCTATGGCGCCAATGCCCTGGCCGGTCTTATCTATCTCAAGAGCAATGATCCCACAGACGTATTCGAGCACGGCGCCGAAGTCTCGCTCGGTAATGATAATCTGCAAACCTTCAGCGGCTTCAGTTCCGGCCCAGTGACAGATTCCGGCAAGCTGCTCTATCGTGTGGCGCTGCAGCAACACAAGCAGAACGGTTATCGCGACAACCTGTATCTGGGCCGTGACGATACCAATGAGCGTGATGAATTCAGCGGCCGTATCAAGCTGCGCTGGTACGCCACCGACAAGTTGCAGGCAGACTTCACTCTACTGCACGCCGATTTTGACAATGGTTATGATGCCTGGACTCTGGACAATAACGGCTTCGATACCATTACCGATGCGCCGGGCGTCGACAAACAGCGCACCACGGGTTCCAGCCTCAAGCTGAGTTATACCGGCTTTGAGGCTTTTGAGCTGGTGTCCCTGTCAAGCTATGCCGCCACAGATCATCACCACGGTTACGACGGTGACTGGGCCAACCCGGATTACTGGGCCGGAAAAGAGTGCGGCGGCGCACCCTGTGAGTACGATTACACCTGGGATAAGCGTGGCGAGCGGCGCACTCTGTCACAGGAGTTCAGATTCAGCTCCAACGAGGCCGGGCGGATTTTCGGCGGCAGCACCGACTGGCTGGCCGGGCTCTATTTTATGGATCTCGATGAGGACAATGATCTCTACTCTGAATACAACGGCGGGCCGGATGAAGTGCTGACTTCCCGCTACAGCGCCAGTAACTATGCGGTGTTTGCCCAGTTGGACTCAGATCTGGGGGCGGGCTACAGCCTGTCTATCGGTGCTCGTATCGAGCGACGTGAGAGTGACTACAGCGACAGCAATGGTGATGCCTTTAGCCCATCGGAAAACATGTGGGGCGGCCATATCGCCCTATCCAAGGCGCTGGCTGAACACCATGAAGCCTATGTTCGGATAGCTAGAGGCTACAAGGCCGGTGGTTTTAATATGACGCTGCCCCAGGAGCTGGCCGACAAGAAAGAGTTCGATACCGAAATCCTCTACAACTATGAACTGGGGCTGAAATCCAGCTGGGCCGATGGCTTGCTGGATACCCGTCTGGCACTGTTCTTTATGGACAGGGAAGATCAGCAGGTAGCGGCCTCACTGCAGGATCCTGTCGATCCCCAGCGCTTTATTCTGTTCACCGAAAACGCCGGCAGCTCCAATAACTATGGCGCCGAGCTGGAAGCCAACTGGTATCCCACAGATTCACTGCAGTTCTACACCAGCCTTGGGTATCTGCAGACAGAATACGGTGATTACCTGTATCAGGATAAATATGGCAACCCTGTGGATCTCAGCGGCCGGGAACTGGCCCACTCGCCGAGATGGACCTATAGTCTCGGCATGACCTGGCGCAATGACATGGGCTGGTTTGCCAACCTCAACAGCAGTGGCAAGAGTGCGTTCTACTACTCAGACAGCAATGATTCCCGCTCTGAAGACTATCAAGTGGTCAACGCCAAGCTGGGCTATGAGGCAGACAAGTGGTCGGTTTACCTCTGGGGCCGCAACCTGTTCGATGAAAAATACGGCGTGCGCGGTTTCTACTTCGGCAATGAGCCGGATCAAAACTGGGCCGAGAAGCAATATATCCGCTACGGGGACCCACGCCAGATTGGTGTGACCTTCAACGTCAAATTTATCTGATGGCATAAGCCGTTGTCGGCCGGGGCGTGTTGCAGCGCCCCGGTTCATTACAGGAGATGTAAAATGAAGTTAACTGCCGAAATCAGCATGTATCCGCTCCACGATGAGTATCTGGAACCTATTCAATGGTTTATCAAGCGCCTGGACAGTTATGCCAACATAGAGAGAACCACCAATGCCATGGCGACTCAGGTGTGCGGTGATTATGCCGAGGTGATGGCCATGCTGGCCACCGAGATGCAGGCAGCGCACGAGAAATTTGGCAAGGCGGTGTTTGTCTGTAAATTTATCGGTGGTGAGCTGAACTTGGGCCACAGGGAATAACCCATGAGTGAATTCTGGCACTGGCTCGCCGAGGCCGGCTCTCAGGCCCAGGGCATGGGCGCCTGGGAAGCGGTAGCCGTGGTATTGGCCTTGGCCTATCTGCTGCTGGCCATGAAAGCCAATATCTGGTGTTGGGCGGCAGCCTTTGCCAGCACCGCCATCTACACTGTGCTGTTCTGGAAAGTCGCGCTGCTGATGGAGTCAGTGCTCAACGTCTATTACATGGCGATGGCGCTGTACGGATACTGGCTCTGGCGCCGGGGTGGGGAAAACCATCAAGGAGTGGCCGTGACCTCCTGGCCCTGGCAGCGGCACCTGGTACTGATTCTGTTGACTGGGTTGGTGTCTCTGTTTGTCGGTCATATGATGGCGACTTTCACTCAGGCAGCCTTCCCCTACCTGGATGCGGCAACCAGCTGTTTTGCTGTGATGACGACTTTTCTGGTGGCGCGCAAAGTGCTGGAAAACTGGCTCTATTGGGTGGTTATCGATCTGGTGTCCATCTATCTCTATTTAAGCAAGGGCTTGATGTTGACCTCACTCTTGTTTGTGCTCTACGTGGGGATGGCGGTAGCCGGATACTTTATCTGGCGCGCCAGAGCCCAGGAATCCCGCGGTCGCGACTCCTCACAGCTTGAAAGCGGCGCGGCATGAAAGGCAAACCGCTGACAGAACTTGAGGCCAGTCTGGGTGAAGGTTTGAGCTGCGAGCTCAACGCCGCCCTCAAGCGGCTACAGTTGTGGCCGCTTGAGGGGGCCAAGCCGCTCACCCTTGGGCTAAGCAACCAAAACTGGCTCTTGCAAGCCAGCAGCGAGTTATTGGTGCTGAGAGTCAATTCCCCGGGCTCAGACCGTATCTGCGACAGAAACAACGAACTGGCATGTTGGCGGGTTGCCGAGAAGGCGAATTTGGCACCAGGGCTGATTTGGGTCAGCGCTGACAAGGGGTTATATCTGAGCCGCTTTATCGAACAAGCGCCGCAAGCCAACTGGCAGCAGTTACTCGCATCCAAAGGCGCGGCCGAGATCGCAAGCGCGGCTCATAATGCCTTTGTTAATCGCAACAGCTTCTCTGGCCTGCCTGAGCGCAAACATGATTCTAAGCATGATTCTAAACATGAGTCTAAACATGAGCCTAAACATGAAGTTGGCTCAGGCGCTGTATTGGGAGCCAGGCAAGGCAAATCACCTCAGGCCTTACTGCTGGAGTTGCTGCTGGGGCTGAGGGCATTGCCGGCCCCCAAGCTCGAAATCAGTGTTGCCGAGCAGTGGCGCATCTATCTGGAGCGGCTCGATGACATGGCACTGAGCCGGGGGCAGCCTTCAAGCTGGCAACAGCGGCTCATGCAACTTCATTCGGCCCAAGGGTTATTCGAGCAGTGCAACACTCGGCTGGAGGCCTGCCTGCTGAGGCTGCAGTATTGTCACAGGGATCTCAATCCTCATAATTTGCTGCTGGCCGAGAATGGACTCAAGTGCGTCGATTTTGAATATGCCTGCGCTTCCCACCCGCTGTTTGAGTTGGCCGGGGTGCTGTCATCCCATCAACTGAGCGCCGAGGGGCAGCAGTGGCTCATTTATCACTATCTTGAGCAGCATCCACATTTAACCGACGATGCCCACCTGGCCGTGGCTGCAGCCGTCGATGTCTACTGGCTGTTTGCCTGCTGCTGGGCCTTGCAGATGGCCTGGGACAATCAGCAGCAGTCTTATCTCGACTGGTTTGATGACTTCTGGCATCTTGTAAAGCATCAATGAGTCAGGCAGGGAAGCGGTCGCCTGGCCTTAGCCAACTTAAAGTATTTAATGGATGAAACGCATTGTTATTGCCCTGGCGCTGCTTATTGCGCTCAGTGCCTGCTCCACCAAGGTCAGCTATTATTTCCTCGATTGGGCCATAGAGTGGCAGCTGGAAGATTATGTCACTCTCGACCGGCAACAGGAGCAGGCGTTTGACGCTATTCTCGACCCTTTTCTCGCCTGGCATCGCAGCCAGGAGTTACCCAGATACAGTGCCCAGTTAAAAACGCTGCAAACCGAGCTTGCCGATGGCACTTTAACGCCACAGAGTTGGCGTCGTCATGTGGATACGGCAAGAGATCACTGGTTTCGGCTGTTTGCCCAGGTGTTTGACGATCTTTTGCCCCTTATCGCTTCTTTGAGTGACCAACAGGTCGCCCAGGTGATTGCCAAACTGGAGGCCGATGAGCAGGAGCTGGTGGATGAATACAAGGACAAGAACCAGGAACAACTGATTGAAGATGCGGATGAACGGCTGGAGGAGCTGTTTGCCGATTGGCTGGGGCGTTTGAGTGAGCAGCAAAAGGCCCTGATCCATGAGCACAACAGCCGCCGACTGGCGACCCTGGATATGTGGCTCGAGTATCGTCACGAGTGGCTCCGGCAGTTCAAACAAGCCTTGCTGCAACGCAGTGATTCTGACTTGTTGGCGCAGCGCTTGCGGCTGCTGATAACAACGCCCGATGAGCTCAAGTCAGATGTGCACAAGCAGAAATTGGCGCAGAACACTGAAAACTTCGGCATGCTGTTATTGCAATTGCACCAGAGCCTGAGTGAGCGCCAGCAAAAACACTTCAAGCGTAAGCTGGGCAACTTGATTGACGATCTGGATGAACTGAGTCAGGCATCGCCTTGAGTTGGCACAGCCCTGAGCTTATGAGGCAGACATAGCCCTGAGCTTATGAGGCAGACATAACCCTGAGCTTATGTGGTCGTAAAGCGGGTCTTTGGTCTGTAGAACGGGCATTGGACCATTTGCCCGCGAACCACGCCTTGCATCCAGGCCCGTAAGCGGACGCAGAGCAGGCATGGGACTTGTTTGCAGCTTCCTAAAGTAAAGACTGAAATAAAATCGTTTATTGTCGGGTCAACTGCAACATGACAGGAATACTCCCCGAATAAGGAGGTTTTCATGCAAGCCATCATTCAAACCTATGCGGCATTTTTCAAATCCCTGCGCCACTTCGATGGCCTGGCACCTTTGGCGCTGCGGCTCTATCTGGCGCCGGTGCTGGTGCAGGCCGGTTACAACAAACTCAGCCACTTCAGTGACACTGCGGCCTGGTTCGGTAATCCGGACTGGGGGCTGGGCTTGCCCATGCCTGAAGTGATGGTGGCGCTGGCCGCCGGGACCGAATTTTTTGGTGGCTTGCTGCTTCTGCTCGGGTTGGCCACTCGGCTGGTGGCTATCCCCATGAGTATTACCATGTTGGTGGCGGCCTTCAGTGTGCACTGGTCCAACGGCTGGCTGGCGATTGCCGACCCCTCATCCTGGCTCGCAAACGACAGGGTGATGGCTTCGGTGGAGAAGCTTGAGCGGGCCAAGGGGATACTGCAGCAACACGGCAATTACGACTGGCTTACCAGTTCGGGTAACCTGGTGATCCTCAACAACGGCATTGAGTTTGCGGCCACCTATTTCATTATGCTGTTGGTATTGCTGTTTATGGGCGGCGGCCGTTACACCAGTGTGGACTATTTTATTGGCCGTAAATGGCTGCCCAAAACCGCTAACGTCGGCTGATTGTTGCTGAGTCCCGGTTTTTTAACTCTGGCGATCCGGGGCGGATTTGGTATCCTGTGAAGTCATTGATATCTCAGCTGAGGATCGCGCATTGGACGCACTTACTCTTCTTCTTACCCGACAATCATGTCCACGACTGCAGGCTCCGGCGCCGAATGAGGCGCAACTGAAAATTATCCTGGATGCCGCGGCCAGAGTACCGGATCACGGTGGCCTGACGCCCTGGGAATTTATTATTGCTACCGGCGAAGGACTCAATCGCCTGGCGGATATTTTTGTGGCGGCTGCAACAGCAGATGGTGCCGACGAGGGATTTATCAACAAGGCTGCCGGTATGCCGCTCAGGGCGCCTATGGTGATAACCGTGGTTGCCAAGACCAAAGATCATCCCAAGGTGCCTGAGCTGGAGCAGCAATTGGCAGCCGGCTGCGCCGTAATGGCGATGCAGCAGGCCGCATTTGCCCAGGGACTTGGCGGAATATGGCGCACAGGTGCCTTTGCCTTTGACTCTACTGTCAATACGGCGCTGGGGCTTGATGGCAGCGATCAGATAGTGGGCTTTCTCTATCTGGGCACCCCTGTGGTTGAAGCGCCGCTCAAAGCCACCAAAGAGGGCAGCGCCTTTGCCCGCTATCTCTGATTGCTGCAGGACACTTAATGGCGGAGAATTTGCCATGAGCTAAGCTCATGGCATCAAGCTATTACATTCAGTTGCCTGTGACCGCAACCCCCACTTCCAGGCGTTCAAACCAGTCGAGAAACTCCGGTATCTGCTCGCCCCTGAATATCCGTCCGTGCTGCGGACATAAATAGTCCAGCTCCAGTTCTCTCACTCTGGCTATCCAGTCCTGTTTGGCGCGGTTGGAGGGCATCCATCTTTGATGAAAAAAGCGCATCTTCTCGGTATGACGGCCAAAGTCATCGACAAACAGCCCGGCATCCGTGTCTTCCAGTGCCGCACCTATATCGCCTGACATAAGTATCTTGCCGACAGGGTCGTAGACATGAAAATTGCCGGAAGCGTGCAGATAATGCGCCGGAATAAACTGCACCTCTACGCCATCGAGCGTCAGCTTGCCACCTTGATCTTTAATGGCCTGGTATTGGATATGCTCCATCCCGAAATGGCGGATGAAACCTTCCCAAATCCAGGGTGCGTGCAGCTGGGCCTGCTCCAGCGTCTGATCCCACAGCCCCAGGGAGGAGATGATATCGGGATCCTGATGGGAGGCGAATAGATGGGTGAGTTGCTCTATGGGGATGTGACAAACCACATTGGCCAGCATGGGGGCAAATAGCTCTATACCACCCGGGTCCATCAGCAAAGCCTGCTCGGCAGTGACCAACATATATTGATTGGTGTCTATGATGCCGTCGGGTTTGTCCGGATCCCGGCCAAAATAGATCCATTTGTGGCTATGGGTTTCCAACAAGAGTTGGCTCTTCATCCCTGTACTCCCTTATTGTTCAAGTAATTGAATCGCCTTATCTACCTGAGTGCGGATCGCGCCGGCAGCAGCATCGACCCGGTTGGCAACATGGTTGAAAGTGGCCTGATCGGCGGGTTTTATCCGGCAGGCTTCGATGCGGCACAGCGAGGCCAGTACTTTAGCGGTTTTCAGCTGCTGGCAGAGTTCTTCCAATTGCAATTCAATGTCCAGGCTCAGGCGTTTGCACTGCTGCTCAAGGGCCGTAAAGTGTTGGCTGTTCTTCTCCAGCGCCGGCATGATGCTGTCGCCATAACGGGCTTTGCGGGCTTTCTCCCTGGCGCGGGCAAATTGCAGCATCGCCTGGCGGACTCTGGTCTGCTCGCTGGTCAGGCGGCTGATGGTCTGCGCCAGATAATTGATTTTCGCGGCTGAGTGGGTGGTGAAATGCGCCAGTTCGTCGATGGAGTGGGTCAGCGCCTTGAAGCCCAGTGCCATGCTGCCGGCACGAATCGATGCCGCCTGGGCATTGCTGGCGATGATATTGATCTCTTTGCAGTGGCCCTGAGTCTTTTCCAGTTCGGCGGCTATGATGGCGGCACGAACATAGAACTGACGCGTTGGTTGACGTTCTGATCCCATAATTCACTGTTTTACAGTCATAATCCTGTTTGAGAGTATAGAAGATAATTCACTTCCCAACCGGCACGAGCCGATTTTTCCCGTCAATGGATTCAAGCCATAACTCAAGCGCTTGAATTTGCACCTTGTTTAGCTTGAAGAACCGCTTTGAGAATAGATACTTAGTGTTGTAACCATATGAATTAAAAGTTTTATTTTGATTGTCAGCCTAAATCGAATGCTCTAGTATCCGCAACTATCAGAACCAGCCCCTGCTTTATTCTAGTGGGGGCTTTTTAGGTTGTGGCTTTGTCAGTACGCAGGCAACAACAGCCGCAGCATTTCAGAGAGGATACCCATTTGGTTTCGCTGTTAAATGATGAACTATTGGACAGGATTGCCGATGCACTTACAGACAGGGGATACATAGTGCTTGAGGATGTGCTGCCGGAGACATTGAGCCGCGCGTTGCTGGATAAGGTTAACCACTCGCCGGTAGAGAGTTTTCGCTGGGCTGAAATCGGCCGTGGCAATGAGCGTGTTCGCGAACAGGAGATACGTTCAGACAGGATCCGCTGGTTGCATGAAGCACAGCAACCGGATGCCGACTATTTGGAGTATATGGCCTACTTGCGTCATGGGCTTAACCAGCGCCTGTTTATGGGGCTATTCGATTATGAAAGCCATTACGCCTTTTATCGCCCTGGTACTTTTTACCGTAAACACTTAGATGCGCTGCGGGGCAGTCGCAACCGGATCTTGACCACGGTATTTTTTTTGAACCCCGATTGGCAACAGGGTGATGGCGGTGAGCTGATGCTCTATGAAGAGGACGACGCTTTGCTTGAGCAGATCCCGCCGAGAATGGGCACTCTGGTGATCTTCCTGAGCGAGCGTTTCCCCCATGAAGTACTGCCAACCCATAAAGATCGCGCCAGCATAGCCGGTTGGTTTCGGGTAGCCGGTAGCTATGAACTACCATAAATAACACTACTGGCATGTTGCCTCTGGGCGGTATTTTTGAGCACAAGCTAAATCCAGGGGCATCAGGCTTATGCAGTAGCTTCAGCTAACACTCGGTGAGCGCAGAATCTCTTCATCTACCCAATGGAGCAGTTTTTTGATGGCTTTGGATAGCACTTGGTTCTGGCGCACTATATATCCCAGGCTGGCCGAGGGGAAACTGGGCAGTGGCGTCATGCAGGACTGTAGGTTGAGTTTGGGATGCAGGGCAAAGTCCGGCACTATGGCAATACCGAAACCGGCTTCGGCCCAGTCTATTTGGGCATCCACGCTGCCCACTTCCATGATGCGATATTCCGGTAGTTTGAGCTCGGGAAGCGCCGGGTCAATCAGATCCCGGGTGCGGGTATCATGTCCCAGCAGTATCAAGGTAGGTGCTTCCTGCGGGCTTGGGACTTTACCCTTCTGCCAGGTCTTGAGATCATTGCCCAAGGCGTACCATTTTACTTGTTTCAGCTCGGTAAAATGCAGCGGCTGACTCTCTTTTTGCGCCATAACAAAGCCGAGATCGGCCTTGGCACTTTTTACCAGGTCTGCTGCCTGGGAGGATGTGGTGTTCAGCAACGTCAGGTCGATGCCGGGGAATTCGGTTTTGAACGACTGAAAAGGGCCTATCAGCAGCCATCTGGAAATGATATCGCTGGCGGCTATGGTCATGGTGCCCTGGCACAGATCATTGATGGCGTTGAGATCGGCCTGGCAGCTTTGCAGCTCCATCAGGGTGTTGTGTGCACTCCTTAACAAGCGCTCACCGGCTTGGGTCAGCCGAAATGGATTACGCTCAATCAGCTTTACCCGGGTGGTTTGCTCCAACTGCTTGATATGCAAGCTGACATTGGGTTGAGTCATATGCAGCTCATTGGCTGCCTTGCCGAAGTGTTCCAGGCGGGCCAGGGTGACAAAGGTCTTAAGCCAATGGAGTTCGAGCATAGCAGCCTCTTTAAGGGTTTTTTAAACGGTACTTTTGACGTTTGAGGGGCAGGCGCTTTATGGTTGGCGGCTTGGTCATGGCAATTGCCCACTATCTTCGATTCCGATGCAAAATATCCTGATATGGATTTCTTATCAAGCTTATAATGATTATTAATTTTTCTTATTCATGCCGTGGTCATAGGATAGACAGGTTTTTGTTTAGGAGAACTGGAAATGTCGTCTATTGTTGTAGTTGGTGCAAACTGGGGTGATGAAGGTAAAGGCCGTATCGTGGACTATCTGGCAGATAGCGCGGCGGCGAGTATACGTTTTCAGGGCGGCAACAATGCCGGCCACACAGTTGTGAATGACTTTGGTACATTCAAACTGCATCAACTGCCTAGCGGCGTATTCAATCCAAGTTGTTTGGCGGTATTGGGTCCCGGCATGGTGATAAGCCCGGCGCCACTTTCCGAAGAGATTGCCGAGGTGAAAGCCGCCGGCGTCAATGTCAATCTGTGCATTTCCGACCGGGCGACTCTGTGCCTGCCAATCCACGCCATTGAAGATACTCTGGAAGAAGAGCGTCTCGGTGACGGCGCTTATGGTTCTACCCGCCAGGGCATTGCCCCGGCTTACGGTGACCGGGTAATGAAAAAAGGCATTCTGGTGGGTTGGTTGAAGCAGCCTGAAGTACTGCGTGAACGTATCCAGTTTATGCTGGACTGGAAACTGCCGCAGCTTAAGGCGCTGTATCCCTCTTTTGAATTTTCGCAAACCGCAGAAGAGATGACCGCCTGGTTGCTGGAAGTGTCTGCCCCTTGGCGTGATGCCATCTGCAACGTGAGTGAGCCGCTGAAAGCGCTGCAGGCAAAAGATCAAAACCTGCTGTTTGAAGCCCAGTTGGGCGCGGGTCGTGATCTGGTTTACGGTGAATACCCTTGGACCACTTCTTCCAACGTGACCGCTGCTTATGCCGGTCTTGGCAGTGGTTTACCGGCACTGCGCCCCGAGCGGGTGATTGCGGTAGCCAAGTCCTTCAGCTCCTCCGTTGGAACCGGCACCTTGATCACCGCCATGGAAGAGCAGGACAACTTCCGCGAAGCCGCCAATGAGTACGGCGCGGTAACCGGGCGTCCCCGTGATATGGGCTATTTCGATGCTGTGGCCACCCGCAACGGTGTCGAGCTGCAGGCGGCGACCGAAGTGGCGCTGACCAAGCTGGATTGTTTGAGTGGGATGCAGGATCTGAAAATCTGCATCGATTATCAGGGCGATCACAGCGAAAACCCGATTTGGCCACAAACCTCTGCTTTGGCGCCTGTTTATGAGCAGATGGAAGGCTGGAGCGAAGACATCACGGCTTGCCGCACCTTTGAGAGCCTGCCACTGGCGGCACAAAAGTACGTGCAGCGGGTTGAAGAGCTGATGGGTGTTCCGGTGAAAATGATCTCTGTTGGCCCAGAGCGGGCGCAGATGATCCTGCGTTAACAAGGTTGCCTGTTTATGCCCAAGTCTCTCCGTGTGTGACATAGTTTAGGGAGGCTTGGGCATCATAGTATTTGTTAATTGACCGAGCTTTATTTGGGTCATTGTGCTTTCTTTGCTGTTAGCTATTTCCCCTCCGCATTTCAATTTATTGCCGTGCCCTTTGAACTGACCTGCTGTTATCATTGGCTTTGATTTTTACAGTCGTTTTGAAAGAAACCATTTGTTAACATTTAATCTGGTTTAATGATTTATTCATGTTAGTCTGGTATTTAAACAAGCGTTAAATCATTATCTTGCATTATTAGGGAGGCAAATCATGGGACTGGAAGCATGCTTGACCGGAGAACATGTGATCCTCGAACCTTTGAGTCAGGATCATCTGCCGGCGCTGTCGTTGGCGGTTGCCGATGGTGAGTTGTGGCGCTTGTGGTACACCAACGTGCCGCATCCGGATGAGATGAAGGACTATATCCAGCAGGCTTTGGACAGTGAGCAGCGCGGTGAAGCCTTGGCCTTTGCAGTACGTAGCCGAGACAGCGGTGCAATCGTTGGATGTACCCGCATTTGCAACTGGGATCAAGCCAACCGACGGCTGGAGATTGGGTATACCTGGTATGCCAAGAGCGTGCAGCGCAGCGCCATCAATACCGAAACCAAACTGTTGTTGCTGGAGTACGCCTTCGAGACCCTGGATGTGATGGCGGTGGAGTTCAGAACCCATTTTCACAACCAGGCTTCGCGGGAGGCCATCACCCGCCTGGGGGCCAAGCAAGATGGCATCTTACGCAATCACAGACTGCTCAAGGACGGCAGCGTCAGGGATACAGTGGTTTATTCCATCATTGACAGCGAATGGCCAGAGGTGAAGCAAGGCCTCAAGGACAGGCTGGCATTTTACAGTGATCAGTACCGTGTCGAACTCGCACAGTGAGTAAGCGCCACTTAGGACAATATTGAATCGAAGGGAAACCATTCATGCTAAAGCAAGTTATTCGGGCACAGTCACAGGATGCCGAGATTATCTCACCGCTGTTTGATGAGTATCGTCAGTTTTATGGTTATCCCAGCGAGCCCGAACTGGCGTTAAGCTTTATCAGCCAAAGGCTTAAGCGGGATGAATCCGTGATATTTTATCTGCCGGATGAGCAAAACCAGGCTTTGGGGTTTGTGCAGCTCTATCCCGGCTTTTCTTCGCTGCGGGCGGCGCAGCTGCTGATTCTCAATGATATTTATGTTACTCAACATGCCAGGTGTGTCGGCATAGGTCGTGCGCTGCTCGATGCCGCGCTGAATTATGCCAAAGCGCAGGGCATTGATGAGTTGATCCTCGAAACCCTGCGTAATAACGTCAGGGCGCAGGCGCTCTATGAGTCCATTGGTTTTGTCCGGGACAATGAATTTTTCCATTACAGTCTGACTCTAAAACCTTGAAATTCATCAGGCACTAAAGTAGCTTGCCTTCATCGATATCAAGAGGATCACCAAGATGTCCCCAAAAACTGCTTTGTCTGTCGTCGCTGTTATCGGCTTGTTTTCCAGTGCCAATGTGCTCGCCGGCCCCGCCGAGGAGGCCTTTAGCGCCGAGTTGCAACAATGCGCCGCCTATTATCAGATAAGTTCTGAAGCCATAGGGGCAATGAATGCACCTCAGATGGCTGCCGTTGGAGATAGACTCAAGCAATCTGCCAAGGATGCCGAAGCTTTAGCCGCCCAGTACAGTTCGGCGCAAGATGCCGAGAAAGGCGTGGCAGCAGCCCGTGCCGAAATGCTGGAAACCATGGGCAACAGCAAGAGTTTGGGCGGTTTGATGAGCCAATACAAAGACAGCTGTAAAACCATCTTGGCCGAGCCGCAAAAGCGCCTCGACTACTGGATAATGGCTAACATGTGATGCAATAAAATGCGGCCGCCGCCTGTCTCTTTGTCCAAGGAAGGGAGGCAATATGCTTTTGAGTCTGTTACTGGCCGCTTTTATCATCTTGCTCGCGCTCGCGATTGAGTCCTGGCCCAGGATCCGCTCCTATGCCCGCGAACGCCGGCAAGGCGGCCTGTGGTCACTGGAAAACCATAGCCGCGCCAGCGGGCGTGAACAGCAAGGATGCTTTGCGGATCTCAGTTTCACACCTTTCCTGCTTACTGCCAGTCTGGCCTTGATAGCCTGCGCATTTGAGTTGATGCCGGAAACTTATGTATTTGGTTTAATACTCTTTATTGTTCTCAACCTACTGCTGTTGATGGTCTGGCATCTCTATGCCAGACTGCTTGGCGGGCAAAAAAGTGGCCAGAGCCTGTTGCCGCCGCTGCTTTACGGCCTCGCGGCCCTGTTTGCCTGGATAGGGGCTATGCCGTAAGTCAAGCCGTAAGTCAGGCCCTAAGCCCGATTCCTAGGCAAGAATTCATGAGCCCGGCCCGAATTACACCAAGAAGCATTGCATCGGCCTCAAGCTGTTTGAGGGCATCACAGCATTGGTTCTCGGGCGCTGAAATGTCAGCTTACAATTAGCTTGCGGCCCGGCGCTGGAATTTGGCATTAAATAGGGAACTTGCACCTTTATCCAAGGTTCAAAGCTGCAGACAATAACAAGGAGTGGTTGAGCGCCTGTCGCAATACCCACAAGAGCAATGATAAAGCTTCAACAACTTTGCAAAACCTATCAGATGGGCGACGCCTGTGTGCGAGCGCTCGATGAAGTCAGTTTCGACATTCAAGCCAATGAATTTGTGGCCATTATGGGGCCTTCAGGTTCAGGCAAGTCGACGCTGATGAATATCATCGGCTGCCTGGATAAACCCAGCAGTGGCAGTTACCTGCTCAATGGCGAAGAGGTGGGACAACTGGATGACGATGCCTTGTCTGCGGTGCGTAACCGCCAGATAGGTTTCGTATTCCAGAGTTTTCACCTCTTGCCGCGACTCACGGCGCTGCAAAATGTGATGCTGCCGCTGCGATACAGCCCAGAAGGGCAGGGCGATGAAACCCACGCCATAGAATTGCTGAGGCGTGTCGGACTGGGAGAGCGACTGGATCACAGGCCCAACCAACTCTCCGGCGGTCAGCGTCAGCGGGTGGCGATAGCTCGCTCCCTGGTCAATCGCCCGGCCATTTTACTGGCCGATGAGCCCACCGGGGCGCTGGACAGCAAGACTTCGCTTGAGATCATGGCGCTGTTTACCGAGCTGCATGCCGCAGGGCAAACCATTATTCTGGTGACCCACGAAGAGGAAGTGGCCGCTTACGCCCAGCGGGTTATCCGTATGCGTGATGGTTGCCTGCAAAGTGACAGGAGGGCTAATGCGGCCTGATTCTCTTTTACTTTTGAGCCTGGCGGTCTCTGGCCTGACTTTTTCAAGCTTGGCTGTTTCAGAAATCGCGATACCGGCGGCGGCCGGCTCGTCTTCTTCGATAGCTTCTCCATTGGAGCCTTTAACGGACAAGGGAGCGGATGCCAAGTCGCCGCCTGCCGCGCAGCTGCTACTGACAGGTAAAGTCAGTTCCGCCAAGTCGCAGACCTTCAGCGTCCCCAAGGCCGGTGATGCCTGGCGCTATCAAATTCAGTGGATGTTACCCGAGGGCTCTTTGGTCTCTCCCGGGCAAGTGGTGGTGGTGTTTGACAAGAGTCAGGTGGCCAACCAGATAGAACAGTTGGAAGCCAGCATGCTCAGGGTGTCGGCGCAGGAGCAAAGCCAGACCATAGAGCTCAAATCCAAGGTATTGCAAGCCAGGTTCGAGCTGAAAAAGCAGTTACTGGAGCAGGAAAAGGCGCAACTGGTGGCGGCCGTGCCGGCAGATTTTATCGCTGCCAAGGAGTACGCCGACAATCAGTTCAAGCTGCTGCAGCTAAATGCCGAGGTGACCAAGGCCAAGCAGGCACTGGCCGAAGCTCTGGATACCGAGAAGGCGACCCTGGCACAGCTGAAGATTGACAAGGAAAAGGCGGCGCTCGAGTTGGCCCAGGCCTTCAAGGACTTGGACAGCCTGGAGCTGAAAGCCGAAATCGCCGGCCCTTTGCTGCTTGGACGGGAGCCTTGGAGCAATAAAAAATTCGAGGTGGGAGATACGGTGCAAGTGGGGCGACAAATCGCCACTGTGCCTGCTATGGAAGATCTGGAAGTGATCGCCTGGGTCAATGAGGTGGATGTGGATCGCCTGAAACCCGGGCAAGCCGTGATCATGCGTCTGGATGCGGAAATTGAGCGCGCCTTTCCCGGACAAGTTGCCAGTATCGGTCGCCAGGCCATCAATCTACCGGCCTGGGGCCGCAGTAACTGGTTTGAAGTGGGGATCCGTTTCAAGGCGCCTGATGATATCGCCATGATCCCCGGCATGAGTGTACTGGTGGAAACCGGAGGCAAACATGAAGCGCTTTAGTTTGGCCTGGCTGGCACTGCTTGCGCTGAGCGCGTGCAGTGATGGGGTGAGCACTCAGGTAGTGCAGGGGCCTTTGAGTCAAAAAATAGAAGTCACCGGCGAGCTGGTGGCGGCCGATACCGTGTCTTTAATGCCGCCTGTAATGCGGCGGATCTGGCAATACCAGGTCAAGCAGCTGGCGCCGGAAGGCAGCGAGGTGGAAAGTGGCGAGATGGTGGCTCAGTTGGATACCTCGGAACTGACTCAAAGGCTGTCGGTCAAATCGGCCGAGCTTGAGGCTACGGTGCAGGACTTGCAGACCTCCAAGCTGCGTAATGCCAAGAAGATGGAGGAGCTCAAGTTGCAACTGGCTGAGGCCAAAATGGGTTTGGACAAGGCCGAGCGTAAGTTTGCCCTCTCTGATGACACTGTTGCGGCGCTGGATAAAGAAAAGTACCAGCGTGACGCGGTGATCGCCCGTGACAAGGTGGCTCTGGTGCAGCAGCAACTGGTACTGGAGGCCCAGAGCGCCAGGCAACGGGAAGCCATGCTCGACGGAGACAGGCAGAAGTTCGCCGCCGAAGTGGCGGCGCTGAAAAAGGGTATCGCCTCGATGACCTTGGTGGCGCCCCGTGCCGGTATGGTGGTCTATGGCAACGATCCTCAGGGCAACAAGCTCAAAGAGGGCCAATCTGTGTTTGCCGGTGATGTGATGTTGTCCATTCCTGAACTCGACAGCATGCAGGTCAATATGGCGATCCCTGAGGTAGAAGCCCGCAGAGTCAAACTGGGCCAGCAACTCAAGATCCGTCTGGATGCCAATCCTGATAAAGTCTTTACAGGAAAAATCAAAGAGTTGGGTGCAGTTTTTCGTAACAAAAGCCAGGAGGTTCCTCTGGTGGTGTTCGATGCGGTTGCCAGTATAGACGAGCCGGATACCGAGTTGATGCGCCCGGGAATGACCGCCAAGATCAGCATAGAAATTGCCGATGACAGTCAGCGTACTCTGGTGGCTCAGGATGCGGTGCATTACGAGGCCGGTCATCCTTATGTGCTGCTGGACGGGCTCTTGGGGGCTCGCAAACAGTGGGTGCGGGTCGGTGCCATGGGGGGCGATCAGGTTGAAATACTCACCGGCTTGCAAGTGGGCGATGAGGTATTGCTGCCATGAAGAATCATTTGCTAATCACCTTTGCCTTGATAATGCAGGCCTTGATAGCCTTGGCCTTGAGTGGCTGCCAACCGAGCAGTAATGATGGTGTGCTCACCATGACAGTCAGCCGTGGCGAGTTTCAGGTTAATATCCCCGCCAGCGGTGAGCTGGAAGCGGCGCAGTCCACTCCCGTTGTGGTGCCCACGGGGTTACGTGGGCCTCAGTCCCTGGCCTGGATCCAGAACAACTTTACCCAGGTCAAGGCCGGTGATGTGGTGGCCAGGCTCGATGATACAAGGGAGTCGTTTCGCTTGCAGATGGAAGCCTTCGACTTTGAGCGCCTGGCGCAGGATGCCAAGATCCAGACAGAGAAAGATCTCACCTTGAGCCAGAGTTTGACTTTGGGAAGCAAGGTCACAGGTAATGAGCGGCAGTTGGCCGAGCGCTTTTTCAGTGCGGATGAGCGGGTTTACACCAAAATCAACATCATAGATCAGATGCGCAACAAGGAATATTTGGATGCCAAGCTGGATTATTTCCAGTGGGGCGGCACTCAGCACCAGGCGCAGGCCGATGCCGAGCAGGCGCTTATCAAGCTGAAACAGAAAGGCCATCAGGCCAAGATTGACAGGTATCAGGGTAATCTGACACAGATGGAGATTATCGCGCCGCACGACGGGCTGTTTGTCTATCAGGCAGGCTGGGATGGCGCCTTTCCCGTGGTGGGGGACATGATCTGGTCCGGATTCCCCATAGGCATATTGCCGGATACTTCCGTGATGCAGGCAAGAGTCTATGTGCTTGAATCGGAAGCTGTGGGGCTGGCCATCGGCAAGCAGGCCACAGTGACTCTGGATGCCTATCCTGAGCGACCCTTTAGCGGCACTGTGACCCAGGTCGATGCGCTGGCCAAGCCCAAAGACAGAGATAGCCCGGTGAACTATTTCCAGTTCACCATCAGCCTGGAGCAAACTCTGCCGGCCATTATGCAGCCGGGAAGGCAAGTGAATGCCAAGGTGCAGGTGCTGGATCTCAATGATGTATTGACTGTGCCCAATCAGGCCCTGTTTCAAAAAGACGGCCGCTACTGGGTGTATCTTAAGCAGGGCGGCGGCTTTATGCGCCGGGATGTGACTCCGGGGCACAGATCCCTTAACCGCACCGAAATTATCGCCGGGCTCAATCCCGGTGATGTAATAGCCCTGACAACTCCACCCAAGAGGAGTCAGCTATGAGTTCGATAATAGGACTATGGCAAGGATTTACCCAGGCGTTCGATGAGATGCGCCACCACAAACTGCGTACCGCCTTGACACTGCTGGGGATGATATTCGGTGTCGGCGCCGTTATAGCCATGCTCAGCGTCGGTGAAGGTGCCGAGCGTGAAGCCTTGAAGATGATTGAATCCATGGGGGTTCGCAATCTGGTGGTCAACAGCCGCAGCAATGACGGCGAGGCGCTGAAATCGATTCGTGAACATAGTGTCGGCCTGAGCCTGCGTGATATCGACAGTGCCAGAGACACCTTGCCTTTTATTCAGGATTGGGGCGCCGCCAAGGAAGTAAAAGTCTTCAGTCTGTTTTCCGCCGAAGGGCGTAGCGATGCCAGTGTGATGGGGGTGACTCCCAGCTATTTTGGGTTGACGTCGCTAAAGCTCAATGAAGGGCAGATTTTTACCGAGCAGGATGAGGTCTACTACCGCCAGGTCGCCGTGTTGGGACCAGAGGCGGCTCGCAGCCTGTTTCCCAAGGGCAACGCCCTTGGCAAGCACATCAAGATTAATCATCAATGGTTTACCGTGGTGGGTATCTTGGCCGATGCCAATCGCGGTAAGTCTAAAATCCAGGGCGTCAAGCTTGGGGGCGAGCGCAATCAGGTGTTCATTCCACTGTCGAGCGCCCTGAAAAAGATGCAGTTCAAGGCGCTTGAAGATGAGCTGGACATGATCAAGCTGTCGCTCAGGGAAGAGGTTGAGCCTTCGCTGGCGGCCAAGAGCCTGAATCATTTGTTGCAGCGCCGTCATGGCGGTGAGAAGGACTATGACATAGTGGTGCCGGCCGACCTTTTGGCCCAACATCAGAAGACCCAACAGATCTTCAATATCGTCATGGCCTGTGTCGCCGGGATCTCGCTTCTGGTGGGCGGGATTGGCATTATGAACATTATGCTGGCCACCATTTTGGAGCGTACCGCCGAGATAGGTTTGCTGCGGGCGCTGGGGGCCAGGCGCAAGGATATCGCCCGGCAGTTTTTGATTGAAAGTATCGCTATTTCTGCTACCGGCGGTCTGTTTGGCATAGTTGTGGGGCTGGGACTGGCGCTGCTTATTTCAACAGCGGCCGGTTGGCCTGTGGCTTGGTCTCCCTTTGCGATACTGCTGGCGCTCGGGGTTTGTATGAGTATCGGGGTCGGCTTCGGCCTCTATCCGGCGCAGAAGGCGGCCAAACTGGATCCCATAATTGCCTTGCAACGGGACTGACAGAGGTTTCTTTCTTCGCTGTCAGAGGTTTTGGCGCCATGGCCGGCGCTCGCAAGGGCGTGTTCTGCAAAAGCGGCAACGGTTAGACAGGCGCTTTATTGTCATTGTGTCGATGTTCCTCTGGATAGAAACTGTCGGCACACAGGCTCTGCCTACAACTGTGCTGATCTGTTTGATCTTGTGATTAAATATAGGAACCTAATTCTTTCAAGGAAAGTGGGCAGGTCATTTCATGGATGCTTTGCAACAACACAGAGCCCAGGCCAAGCAGCGACTCTATTTATGGCATTCGCAACATCTTGTCTCGGGGACGGCGTGGCGCAAAGCTTTGGGATTGCTGCCATCACCAGGGGCCAAGCAGAGTCTGAGCTTTTTTAACCCTCTGCTGCTGGGGTGTGCTGCGCTCTGTTTTGCTTCGGCGCTTATCTGCTTTTTTGCCTACAACTGGGCCGCTTTGCCGCGCATGGGCAAGTTGGCGTTATTGGAAACCGGTTTGCTGGGCTGTTTGTTGCTGGCCTTTGCATTGAGCCGATGGTTAAAGTCACCCCTTGCCGACAAGGCACAAGCCGCTTTGCCCTGGCTCCTGTTTGTGGCCTGTGTGTTTGTCGGCGTCTTGCTGGCCTTTATCGGCCAGAGCTATCAGCAAGAGGCCGACAACTGGCAGTTGTTTGCCGTGTGGGCACTGCTTATTCTGCCCTGGGTGGTATTTTTGAAACTGGAAGCCGGTTATCTGCTGCTTATCTTGCTGTTGAACCTGACCCTGTACTTGTTATTGCAGATAACCTCATTGCCGTTTGCAGACCTGTTTAGCTTGCTGGGGGATGACAGGCTCGCCATCCCTTGGTCACTGTTTGCGCTTAATTGGCTGCTGCATCAATGCCTGCTTCGTTTTGCGCTGACAGACAAGCAAGGCATCCCCCTCAGCGAGGTAACCAGCGGGTTGCTCGGTTGGGGCTTTTTGTTGCTGGCGAGTTGTTGGACACTGTTCGACTCCTTGAGCGCAGAGCAGTTTATTGCTGTGGTTCTCTACGGGGTGGTTGCCGCGGCGCAGATACGAGGCTACCACACAAGGCGTAAACTCTACGGCATGGCGCTCGGGCTTTTCAGCACGGCAGCGCTGTTTGATCTCTGGTTGCTGCGCTTGCTGTCTGAAGTGTTTGACGGTGATGCCGTGGTACTGCTGTTTGCCCTGATGACGCTTTGCGTGCTGCTCAGTGCCTCAGTCGCCGCCTTGCTGCTAAAGCGCTTGCAGGCTGACTATCTGGCCGCGGTACCGGAGCAACAGGCCCAAAAACACAAAGATGCGACTGCCGACACAGAGCCTAGGGAGGATGAGCAAATCGTCCCTAATGCGGACAGCCTTTTCTGGCAACGGCTGCAGCAGGCAGGCATTGTCTCGGGGGATGTGGCACAAGAGACTCCAGAGTTGCAAAGTCCCTGGTATCTCAAGGCGATGCTTATCCTGTTTGGCTGGTTAGCCGGGATCTGTTTGCTGGGTTTCATCGGCACCGGCCTGGCGTTATTGTTGGACGATATTCAGCCTGGGTTGCTGCTGAGCCTCGCGCTGGCGGCATCTGCAGTGGCCTTTGGTTTGAGCCGAGGTCAAAGTGGACTGTTTATCTCTCAGTTTGCCTTGAGCTTTGCCGTGGCCGCCTTGGTGCTCTATGGCATCGCCTTTGATGAGCTGCTGTTTGAAGTGGCTTCCTGGCGCTGGTGGTTGATGCTGGCTCTGGCGGCCTCGCTTCATTGGTATCTGCTGCCACCTTATTTGACCCGGTCCAGTTGCGCGCTGCTGGCATTATTGGCCTTGATTGCGCTGCTGCAGACACTTTTATTATTACCCTTGGTGACGCCGGCACTGCTACTGGGCTTTGTGCTGCTCTGGCGCCATGAGGCCGACTGGGGCAAGGCGCCGCTTCGCTGGCGCTCCCTTGCCATGGCCATGACCTTGGCACTGCTCTTTTGTCAAACGCCGCAATTGGTTTGGCTGGAAGGCGTCTGGGAGTTAAAGGATCCCGGTATGAGCCCGGCTATGTTGCAGGGCGCGCAATGGTTACTTGAAGCTTTGCTGCTGTGGCAACTTTGGCGTCTTTTCGGCAGTCGAATGAACGCAATCCGGCATCAATTGGATGGGCGTTCGCAGATGCTGTTGCTACTGGGACTGCTGTCGGCCTTGGTTTGGTTTTGGTGGATCCCCGGGCTTATCGCCGGCGCATTGGTGGCGGTTTTCGGCTTTGTGCTGGCCGAGCGCTTGCTGCTCTGGCTCGGGGTACTGGCGATGCCGGTTTACTGCGGTTATTACTATTACTCGTTGCAGCAAACCTTGTTGGAAAAATCCTTGCTGCTGATGCTGCTTGGCGTGAGCCTGCTACTGCTTTGGTTTGCGCTGAAGCCTTTGAGCGACAGGCCTGAGTGGCTGGCGGCGCAGAATGGGGGTGAGCAGTGGTGAAACCCAAATTGACGCCCAAAATCATGGGGTTGTGCCTCGTGTGGGGGCTGCTTTGTTTGCTGGTCATCAACATTTCCGTGTGGCAGAAAGAGCAACTCTGGCAGCACGGTGAGCCCATCTTACTTGAGCTGGCCCCGGTGGATCCCCGTTCGCTGATGCAGGGGGACTATATGCAACTCGACTATAAATTGGCCCGGCAATTGGCCAATGAGCTGCGCGCAAAAGGGCAGTTTCAGGACAATATGCAGGGCTGGCTCAGAGTGAGTCTCGATGAGCAGCAGCGCGCCGCTTTTGTGGCGCTGGAGAGTGACCCAGAGGCTCCTTTGTTGCAGCAGCAAAGACGCTTGCCGTTTAAAGTCCGTCAGGGAGATGTGCAATTGGCGAGCCAGGCTTTTTTCTTTGAGGAGGGCCAGGCGGAGCATTTCAGTCAGGGACGTTATGGCGAGCTTAGATTGGGCACTGACGGGGAGCTGATGTTAGTGGGCCTGCGTGACGGCCAACTTAAACCGCTTTGAACCTAAGAGTGGTAAGGCCGTGTTCATTAGACCACTAGAGTGACTTAGGTTTTTTTACGGTTTACTCCAAGCTAACTCATTGATAAGACTAATTAACTAACACTAAAGTTTGATAAATATTTTACATATTGCAACTTGATTGTAACCTGTGGCCTTTATAGTGGCTGCTTCTCCGGATGCGGAGATGTGGAAATAACATTACTTATTGATAAATAAGAAAATCACTATAATCAGGATATATTTCAGGGGTCAATATGTTAACCAAGGCAAGTCTGCTTGCCCTGGCCGTGGGCAGTATTGCTGCCCAGGCTCAGGCGAGTGAGCAAGTGATCATTTCCGAATACGTTGAAGGTTCAGGCAATAATAAGGCCATCGAGCTCTTTAACACCGGCAGTCAAGCTGTCGATCTCAGCCAGTATCAGCTGGATATCTTCTTCAATGGCAGTAGCAGTGCAGGCAGCAGCATTGCCCTGAGCGGCATGCTGGCCGCCGGTGGCACTCATGTATTGGCCGACAATGATGCCGACGCTGCAATCCTGGCGTTGGCGCAGCAAACCAGCAGCGCCAGTTTCTTCAACGGTGATGATGCCCTGGTGCTGAGCCGTAATGGTGAGGTGGTCGACAGCCTGGGCCAGGTTGGGGTGGATCCAGGCTCCGAGTGGGGCAGCGGTGATGTTTCCACTCAAAACAATACCATAAGGCGTAAGCTGGACAACTTGAGTGCGGATCTCGACCCCTTCGATGCGGTCGACCTCAGTGGTTGGGACGGCTTTGCCATCGATAATATCGACGATCTGGGGGCCTTTGGCGGTAATGCCGGCGAGCCGGGTGAGCCGACAGATCCCGGTAATGGCGCCCTGGTTTGCGGCGATGCGGCTACACCCATTCATGCATTGCAGGGTAGCGGCGAGGCCAGTCCATTGGCTGGTGAAACCCTGGAAGTGGAAGCAATAGTCACCAGTAACCAGGAAGCGGGTCTCAAGGGATTGTTCCTGCAGATGGCCGATGCCGAAGCGGATGCCGATCCTTTAACCTCGGAAGGGGTGTTCCTGTACACAGGCAATAGCGCCAGTGGTTATCAGGCAGGCGACCGAATTCGGGTGCGGGCTCAGGTCACTGAATATCAAGGCTTGACCGAACTGACCAATGTCAGTGCCAAGGCCTTGTGTGCCACATCACAACCTCTGCCGAGTGCAGCCAGAGTGAGCCTGCCGGTCAATGACAGCAGTGCACTTGAAGCCTTCGAAGGCATGCTGGTCAGCTTTGAGCAGCATCTTACGGTAAACGAAGTCTACAACCTTGGCCGTTATGGTGAGGTGTTGTTGGGTTCAAGCCGTCACTTTATCGGTACTCAGGTAGCCAATCCCGGCGCCGATGCCTTGGCGGTTACGGCAGCCAATGCCCTGGATTCCATAGTGCTTGACGATGGCCTGACGGCACAAAATCCGGATCCTGTTATTTATCCGGCCCCGGGTCTGAGCGCCGCTAACCCGCTCAGAGTCGGTGATACTGTCACAAACCTCACCGCGGTGATGCATTACGGTTTTGGTATTTACCGTTTGATGCCGGTCGATACCGTCAACTTTGTTGCCGCCAATCCCAGAGCGTCCGAGCCTGAGTTGAATCGTCTCGATGCCTTGACAGTTGCCAGTTTCAACGTGCTCAACTATTTTAACGGCGATGGCCAGGGCGGCGGTTTCCCCACCTCCCGTGGCGCCGATACTCAAGCGGAGTTTGAGCGCCAACGAGCCAAGATAATCGCGGCGATGAAAACCATTAACGCCGATGTCTTCGGTTTGATGGAAATCGAGAACGATGGTTTCGACAGTAACTCGGCAATTGCCGATCTGGCCCGCGGTCTCAACGACGCCATTGGCACTGACAGCTATCGCTATCTGGCGCCACAGGTTAATCGCATTGGCAACGATGAGATCAGCGTCGGTATTCTGTATCGTCAGGACAGAGTCACCCCGGAAGGGGTAGCGGCGATTCTGGACAGCAGTAATTCGGCGCTGGATGACAATGGTCAGGTGCTGTTCAACGATGGCAAGAACCGTCCCATGCTGACCCAGAAGTTTAGCGTCAACGACAGTGAGGATAACTTTGTGGTGGCGGTCAACCACCTCAAGTCCAAGGGCAGTGATTGTAATGCGCTGGGCGATCCCGACATGAACGACGGCCAGGGTAACTGTAATTTGACCCGAACCCGCGCTGCCATGGCGATAGGCCAGTTCCTGCAGACTGAATATCAGGGTGACAAGGTACTGGTGATAGGGGATCTCAATGCCTATGCCAAGGAAGATCCACTGACAACCCTGGCCAATGCCGGTTACGCCGAGTTGTTTGGCGAGCTTGGTAAGCCTTCAGCATACTCCTATGTGTTCTCAGGTGAGTCGGGACAGTTAGATCATGCACTGGCCAATGAAGCCATGCTGACCAATGTTCGTGATGTTACCGATTGGCATATCAATACCGATGAACCCAGAGTGCTGGACTATAACACTGAGTTCAAGACGCCGGAGCAACTGCAAAGTTTCTACAGCAACGATGCCTTCCGTTCATCGGATCACGACCCTGTGATCATCGCCCTGGACTTTGCCGCGGCCAATCAGGCACCGGTTGCCGAGTTTTCAGTGCAGCAAAATGGTGCTGCGGTGGCGCTCTCTAGCACGTCGAGTGATAGCGACGGTGAGTTGGTGAGCCAGGAGTGGGATCTGGGGGATGGTACTCAAGCCTTTGGCGAGCAGGTGAGTCATGAATACCAGCAAAGCGGCGTCTACCTCATCACTTTGACCGTGACTGACGACAAAGGTGCCCAGCACAGTGTCAGCCGTGAGGTGACCGTTGAGATAGCCCCTGAGCCGACCGAGCCTGTGGCGGTTATCCGCCATCTGGATCTTTGGTTGCTGCAGGTGTTTATCTCCGAGAGCTATGATCCTGACGGTTATATCAAAAAGCAGCAGTGGCGCTTCAACGATGGGCGAAGATTCAACGGCCCGGTTGCCATGCGTATTGGCGGTCGTGCCAATGAAGTGACCTTGACCGTGACCGACAATGATAAACAAAAGGCCAGCACCAGCCTGAGCTTTTAACCGCTTAAGATGAAAAACGCCCGCAGCAGCGGGCGTTTTTGTTGGTGAATTCAAAGGTTGAGGATACGTTGACCTTAGTCCTTGTCAGTGCTAATCGAATAAGTTCTTCATCGCGTGGTTGATTTCCGGGTAGTTGAATTCGAAACCATCGGCCTGGGCATGAACCGGTAATACAAACTGGCCTTCGGTCAGCAGGGTCGACATCTCACCCATTGCCAGTTGCAGGGCCAATGCCGGTGCCGGCAGACAAGCGGGGCGGTGCAGCGCTTTGCCGAGAGCCTTGCTGAAGTCGCGATTGCTGACAGGCTGCGGCGCGGTGGCATTGTATATGCCGCGGCAGGCTTCATTTTCCAGCAGAAATTCAATAAGGCGCAGCAAGTCTTCGCGCATGATCCAGCTCATTCCCTGACGACCATGGCCAATCGGGCCGCCCAGGCCCAGTTTGAAGGCCGGCAGCATCTTGGCCAAGGCGCCGCCATCTTTGCCAAGTACTATGCCGATGCGAAAGATACAGACCCGAGTGAGATCGGCAACCGCCAGGGCTTTTTGCTCCCATTGGGCACAGACCCTGTGGCTGAACTCATCATGGGGCGTGGCGTTTTCGTCTATGGGCTCCGGCCCCTGACGGCCGTAAAAACCCACCGCCGAGGCGCTGAGAAAAACTTGGGGTTTCTTTTGGCTGTTGCGGACAAGCCTAGCCAACTGCTCTGTGATGTCCCAGCGGCTGTGGCAGATCCGCTGTTTCTGCTTATCGCTCCAGCGTTTAGAAACTATGGGTTCACCGGCGAGGTTGATGATGGCATCTATCTCCTCAAGCAGTCCTGGTGTTTGCAGCGAATCTATGTACCGGGTCTGTGCCAGCGCCAGCTTTTGCTCTGCCGCCGCGGGGTTGCGGCTCAAAATAGTCAGCCTATGACGTTTTGCCAGCCGCTGCGCCAGTTCTGAACCGACAAATCCGGTTGCACCTGTGAGCAAAATATTCATGCCTTCTCCCTGACTTATTGAATGTTTCTCCAGAGTATAGACTGGCTTACGCCGGTTTACGGTAGTTCAGCTGCAGTGAAACCGAGTCGGCGTACCTCAAGGCGTGAGGCTTGTCGATTTCAACGCTGGCGTACTCTACCCATTCATGTTCGCTGGCTATTTCCAGCACTTTACCAGTGAGGTGCTCCAGCAAGGAGAAACGGTTGTCCTCCACCAGGTTAATGATCGCCTTGGTGATGGTGCGATAATTGAGCGCGTGCTCCATATCATCACTCCTGCGCGCCTTGTCGGCGCAGTAATGGATGCAAACATTGATGATCACATCCTGACGGTTGTTGATTTCCTCTTCCTTGATACCGATAAAAGTGCGCAGGCGCAGGTTTTTAATGCGTATAATAGCTAGTTCGGGTTTCATCATGTCACTACTTTTTGTTGTTGATGCAACGGCTGATTGTGACAGAGAACAACAAGGAATTTCAATTATGTCATCAGCCTACCGTCCGTCCATGGCGCTGAAAGGATTCGCTATCATGGCTTGCCTGGTCATAGTACTGGCTGGAATTAAGGCCGCCAGCGCCATAGTGGTGCCCTTTGTGTTGTCGGCTTTTATTGCGGTTATCTGCAGCCCGGCGATCAATGCCTTGAGCCGTTATCGCGTGCCCCGCGCCCTGGCTGTATTTGTGCTGGTGGCGATTATTTTGTTGCTCGGGCTCTGGCTGGCTTCTGTAGTGGGCAGTTCCATCAATGAGTTTTCCCAGCAATTGCCGCAATACCGCTCACAGCTGGTGGAGCAATTTGCCTGGATATTGGACAAGCTCAAGGAGCTGAATATCCATATCTCCAAAGACAAGGTGTTGACCTATTTGGACCCCGGCATGGCCTTGTCTTTGACCACCAATACGCTCTCCGGCGTGGGCAATGTGATGGCCAACCTGTTTCTGATAGTACTCACCATAGTCTTTATGCTGTTTGAGGCACAATCTTTGCCGCGTAAGGTGCATCTGGCGCTGGATGACCCTGATATGCGTTTGTCCCAGATTGAGCGTTTCTTGCACTCGGTGAACCAATATATGGTGATCAAGACCCTGGTCAGCCTGGCAACCGGTATTATTGTCGGTGTCGGTCTGGCACTGATGGGGGTGGATTATGCGCTGCTCTGGGGCGTAGTGGCCTTTTTGTTTAACTATATTCCCAATATCGGCTCTATCATCGCCGCCATTCCTGCCGTACTGCTGGCCTTTGTGCAGCTGGGCACCGCGGGTGCCGGTGGGGTTGCCGTCCTGTATCTTGCGACCAATATGGTGATGGGCAATCTGGTAGAGCCCAGATTTATGGGACGTGGCCTCGGGTTATCTACTCTGGTGGTTTTCCTGTCGTTGATCTTCTGGGGCTGGCTCCTGGGCTCGGTCGGCATGTTGCTGTCCGTGCCGCTTACCATGATAGTCAAGATAGCTCTGGAATCGAGCCAGAGTGGCAACTGGTTGGCAATCTTGCTCTCGGACGAGGCCAGTATTGCCGTGCGGGAAAATGCCGATAATGAAGCGGCAGCCGATGCCGAATAAAGGCAGAAATAAGAAGTTGAGGATTTCATGCAGTTATTTTTGGAAGTCATCACCGACCTGACTCCAGGCGATGAGTGTGGCCGTTTGTTTCATGGTCGCGGCGGCCGTTATCCAGGCAGCGAGCACTTATGCCTGGATTGGTTTGAGCCTGTGGTGTTGCTGACCGCCTTTAAACCCCTGACGCCGGAAGAGCTGGCCTTGGTTACCGAGCGTCTGCAATTACGCTGGCAAGCTTTGGGATTGGCACTGAATCTGGTCTATCAATACCGCGCCGCCGGGCAGACCCGCACCGAGCTCATTGCCGGCGAGATCCCCGAACCACATCTGGCCAGCGAGCTTGGTTGCCGTTATCAGTTGCATCTGCTGCGTGGCCAGAATCATGGTTTATTTCTGGATATGCGAAACGGCCGCGAGTGGGTGATGGCCAACAGTGCTCAGCGGAAAGTATTGAATCTGTTTGCCTATACCTGTGCGTTCTCGGTGGCGGCCCTCAAGGGCGGCGCCGATGAGGTGGTCAATATGGATATGAGTAAAGGGGCGCTGGCCATCGGCAAGCAAAACCATTTGCTCAATGGCCTTACTGCCGGTGCCCGCTTTCTGGGGCATGATATCTTCAAGTCCTGGGGCAAACTCAAAAAACTCGGGCCCTATGACTTGCTGATTGTCGATCCGCCCAGCAATCAAAAGGGCAGCTTTGTGGCAACCAAAGACTATCTGCGATTGCTGCGTCATCTGCCGCAACTCTTGAACCCGGGGGCCGAGCTGTTGCTCTGTCTCAATGCACCTGAGCTGGACAGAGCTTTTTTACAGAACCAGGTCAGTGACGCCGCACCAGAACTTGAGTTTGTTAAACAGCTGGATAACCCACCGGCCTTTGCAGACCGGGATCCTGACAGGGCATTGAAGGTGTTGCTGTATCGCTATGAGGGAGAACCGGGCTCTAACACTCAATAACCGAGCCGTTCAGAGATCAGGGATTGGCCGCCTTCTTCCAACAGGGCGGCTATGCCTTCGGCATCAAAACTGCTCAAGCAGGATACCTGGTGCAGTAGCCTGTCCTGGACATCCAAGGGCATCTGCATCCTTTCCATAAACATGCGCATTCCCAATATATCGCCACTGGCCAGCAGGGTGGCGAGAGTTCGTGCTTCAAAGTCGACAATATGATTCATGGCGTCGTCCTCTTGCTGATTTACGGGCCGGGGAGGCCTCCTTTAAGCTATAGCAGTTGCAGCGCCCGCCGCTAGACCCAATGTGTTTAAAAAATTTCGCCTCAAAACCCAGGGGCATAAAAAACTGAAAGTCTTTCAGTGCTTCCTACATAACTGGTGGATATCTGAGCTTTTTAAGGTGGTTTTACCAGTTTTTGGTAACGAAAGTGAAAGTTTTCTGTAACTCCTTCTCTAGCCCTGTTATACTGGCGCCGCCCTAGGGGAAACACCTAAGGCTCCGAAAAGCCGGAATCGGGCATAAAGTGTCGTCGGAACCTGAACTTAACAGGAATCCAAGAAAAAGATACGCCCTGTACCCTACAGAATAGACTGGAGTTGTTATGGAAATTCATGAGTACCAAGATGCTTACTACCAACTGCAGGATGAAGTGATTGAATCACTTCCGGTAGAGAAAGACGAAGAAGCGTTTTTGGATTAAGCCTCAGCCAGGCAGCTCAAATCTTGAAAAAGCGGCAACCTCAGGGTTGCCGCTTTTTTGTTGCCATTGAATTCCGTATGAGTCATTCGTGGGCGGAGCCGGGGTAATAATGCTCGATAAGCTGGGTCAATATCCGCTGCTGTTGAGCAAGCTTTTGTCTTTGTGTCTGGCGCAGCAAGCCTTTGAGTGCATGATACTGAGGCTTGATTTCAATACCCTGGCTCTCGCTCAAGTGCTTGAAGCGACTGACCACTTCCGTCACGCTGAAATCCTCGGCGTAAATATCCAACTGTTGCGAGTGCATCAGCCAGCGAATACCTTGATAGACACCTATGTGAGGCAGGGAGTGATGATCTTCGTCACTGAAGAACTCACTGTGAAATATAAGTTGCTGAGACGGCTGCGCCGACAGATGTTTGGCCAGCGCCAGATTTCGCTGTTTGTGGTAGTCATTGCGGCCAAGTCCGGGGGTGGTGGCCTGGTTACTTATTGCCATGTACAGGGGCTTGCCTGTTAGCTTGCCCTGAGTGAGTGCCTGCTCGAGCTCATCGGCATAAGTCGGGCTGTCGTACCAGAGACTGGCATCCAGCACCAGGTAAGCATTGAACATAGGCTGTTGTCGGCGCAGCGCCTCCAGTGCCAACAAGCCCCCAAAAGAGTGACCAATAAGCACAGTAGGGCCGGGTTGCCCAAGTCTGGCATTCAGCCAGGGGTTAAGTTCCTGGTCGAGAAAGTCGAGAAAAGCGCCGACATTCCCAGATTGCTGATAAAGCGATCCTGCGGGTCTACCACCGGGTAGTGTTTCCAGTTTCACCGCAGTGAAGTCCCGAATACGGTTACGGTTGATGATGCCAACTATGACGCCTTCAGGTATCGCAGGATTTACCCCCGAAGCCAGATAATCCAGCATGGGCGCAAGATGCTCAAACTGCTGCTCGGCATCCAGAATCACATAACGGGCAAAGCTCTTGCTGTGCCTGGCGTCCCAGTGTTTGGGAAGGCGCAGTAATACTTCCCGCGATTCCCCTAATATGTTGGAGTTCAGCGTCAATCGCTGTTGTTTCCCGGCGCCTTCTTTGTCCAGGCTTTGGGCGCTGCAGCCTACCAGCATACCGAACAATAGCGTCAGAGGGATAAACAGTGTTTTTTTCATCGAAATATTTACTCGGTAAAGGTGATATTTTCAGCTTGAAATTCAGCCCTGATGGGCTTTTGAGTGGCCTGTCTCACATTCGCGCATTACATTGTAAATGATAATCAATATTATTCCTATATTGTAGGGATTATGCTACTTTTTCGCGCTATGGAACCAGGGGCTTTACCTGGATTTACCCAAAAGCAACAAGCTATAGGGCGCAATCTTCGCCGCGATAATCGGGGGAATAGAATGAAACTGGATAAGTGCCGCAAACTGCTTACCTTGAGCCTGGTCGCCATGGCTGTCAGTGGTTATACCCAGGCAGATGAAGGTGAAATGGAGCATATGGTCGTTACTGCCAGTGCCAAGGATCAGCAACTCAGCACTGCACCTGCCTCAATCTCGGTGATCGATGCCGAAGCGATTAAGCTGATGCCGGTCAAAGATCTGGGGGATGTGCTGAGAAACAGTGTCGGCGTGAATGTGGTGACCAACGACTCGGGCCGAAACAGCATCTATATCCGTGGTATGGATGAAGACTATATATTGATGTTGATCAACGGCAAGCGGGTTTCTTCTTCCAATGGTCTGTGGCGCGGCGGTAACTTTGACTTGACCGCTATCCCCATCGACGCCATCTCCCGGGTGGAGATTGTCCGCGGCCCCATGTCGGCTCTCTATGGTTCAGATGCGGTTGGCGGGGTCATCAACGTGATCACCAAGGCGCCAGATGATGACTGGCAACTGGTACTCGACAGCGAGTACAGTTGGATGCAGGACGGCGAGGGCGGTGATCGCAGTCGTACCAACCTGTTTGGCTCGGGCAAACTCACAGATAATCTGGGGCTGATGTTCACCGCAGAGATGGCTGAGCAGGACGCCTGGCTGATGCCCGAGCTGACCCCGAATCAGGACACCATAGAAGAGCGCAAGACTCGCAAGCTCTATGGCTCGCTCACCTGGCAGTTGGCAGACAATCAATCGCTGGACTTGGATTATCAATACGATAATGACAAGGTGCCCTTAACCACCTTTGCCGCCAATTCAACACGCGAGCAGAAGATAGAGCGCAACACCTTTGCTCTGACTCACAAAGGCGAGTGGAGCTGGGGTGGCACTGAGCTTTTGGCCAACCTTGAAAAGTCGGATATCTACGACTATAACAGCCGCTATTCGCTGCAGCCCCCTTTGGGACGCGACATCGAAGAGAAAAACACTACCTTCAGAGGCTCGGCCTTCTTTAACCTGTGGCAGCAGGACTGGACAGTCGGCGCCGAGTACTTTGAAACTGAAGTCGACGATCCCGTGCAATATCCGCTTACCGGTGGTGACAGTGTTGAACAATACTCGCTGTTTATTCAGGATCAGTTCGATTTCCTGGATGATTTCACCCTGACCCTCGGCGGCCGCTACGAAGACAACGAAAAGTACGGCAGCCATTTCAGCCCCAGGGCATATCTGGTTTACCGTGCCTCTGATGCACTGGTGCTTAAAGGCGGTGTTGGCACGGCATTCAGGGCGCCGGCATTGTTTGAATCATCTCCGACTTTCTCTTCAGTCAGTTGCCGCGGCGCTTGTACTGTAGTGGGCAATACGGATCTTGAGCCCGAAACCAGTGTCAACTATGAGCTGGCAGCCTTATGGAGTCAGCCTTCCTACGAGCTGTCAGCAACCCTGTTTCATAACAAGGTGGAAGATCTGATCACTGTTTCGGCTTGGGATGGCTCCAGCCCAACCCGTACTTACTACAACGAGTCCAAGGTGACTTTGCAAGGGGTAGAGTTGACCGCCAGCGTGGATATCACAGCAGATCTCGGCCTCAAGGCAAACTACAGTTATCTCGATACCGAGACAGGTGACGGCGGTGAACTCACCGGTCGCCCACGCCAGAGTGCCAATGTGCAACTGGATTGGTATCTCACCGACGATTGGCAGCTGTATGTTGCCGGTAACTATTTCGGTTCATATCTGGATAGCAGTGCCGTGCGTCAGGATGGCTACAGCCGCTTCGATATCGGCAGCAGTTATCGGCTAAACGATCACCTGAAACTACGTGCCGGGGTTACCAACTTTACCGATGAGCAACCGGCTGAGGAAGACACCAACAGTGATATGATACTGCAAGGGCGCGCCTTCTTTGTCGGTGTCAGTTTGAGTCTCTGAATACCTTGAATTATAAAAGATACTCACTATCACAGGTCTTTTAGTTAAAGCCATTATATTACGGCTGTAACTTTAAGCGGACATGAGTTTGCTGCTTGGGTGTTAATTACTTTGTACTGGTCTCATTGTGGTAACAATTCGGGTTTGCTGTTCATTCATACGGATATGATCTGGTAGGGATAGGTGTTTTTTAGCTAATTCAAGAGAGATTGTCAGCCATATGTTTATTTCACCAAGGTGTTTTGTTGAGTTGGCTCAAAATGATGCCGTTATAGAGTCAACAAAAGGGTGAGTAGGTTAGGCTTAAACTTATAGCAGGAAACGTATTATACTCTGGCGCCGCATTGACGACGGACAGATAGAATGACAGAGAATCGCGATTTACATTGGATGCAATTGGCCATGGAGATGGCGCAAAAGGCGGAAGCTCTCGGTGAAGTACCGGTCGGAGCTGTGTTGGTTAAAGATGACCAGCTTATTGCCTGCGGCTGGAACCAACCTATTGCCGCCAATGATCCCTGTGCCCACGCGGAAATTCTCTGTCTCAGGCAGGCAGGCGGTCAACTGGAAAACTACCGTCTGTTGGATACAACCCTCTATGTGACGCTGGAGCCTTGCGCCATGTGCGCTGGTGCCATGGTACATGCCAGGGTGGGGAGATTGGTATACGGGGCTGCCGATCTTAAAACTGGCGCGGCTGGTTCAGTGTTGGATCTGGTGCGTCATCCCCTGTTCAATCACAAGTTGGCCGTTAGCGGCGGGGTGATGGAACAGGAGTGCAGCGAACAGTTGAGTGCGTTTTTCAGGCGCCGCAGACAAGAGCAAAAAGCGTTGAGGCAAGCAAGAAAGCTTAATCCGCCTGCTGCAGAAAACTGAAGAAGAGTTTGTGACGGTTGAGAATACGCTTGTGACGGGTTTTAACCAGGCTACGACGACGGGCCATTGCATTATTAATAGTCTTTCTTTTCATAAGCTTACCTTAAGGTGTGTTCGTAATTTTTTTGCAGCATTGACAAGCTAACAGCTTATTTAAGCTTGCGCCAGCCCCAAATGGCGCGTTGTGTATAATAGCCAGACTGTTTGACGCGAAAATGAGTGGTCTGCAGGGTTTTCAGTCGGGCTGGGCGCCACTGAGCTCGGTTGCTTCCTCGCTCTGTCGTTGCACCTCAGCCTGGGTTTCTTGCTGGGCCTGTTCTTTAGCCAGCATTTCCTGCTTGGCTTGATTGTCTATCCACACCAGGGTGTCGTAGTAACGGCGGATACTGTCTACATAGTGCACCGCCTCGTTACCTCTGGCATAGCCATAGCGGGTGTGCTGGTAGTATTTGCGCTTTTGCAGCAAGGGTAATACCTGCTTGAGATCTTTCCAGGCGCTGGGATTAAGGCCTCTGGCCTGTGCCAGCTTACGGGCATCCTCCACATGGCCATAGCCTATGTTATATGAGGCGAGGGCAAACCACATCCGCTCCTCCTCAGGAATAGACTCAGGCAGGCGTACCAAAATGTCGCTCAGATAGCGGGCACCGCCACGGATGCTCTGCTCGGGATCGAGGCGATTCTCCACTCCCAACTGTTTGGCGGTTGCCAGGGTCAGCATCATCATACCGCGCACGCCGGTCGGTGAGCGGGCCCTGGGGTTCCAGTGCGACTCCTGATAACTGGTGGCGGCCAGCTTGCGCCAGTCGAGTTCACCGGCATAAGTTTCAAACAGATGGCGGTACTTGGGCAGCTTGCTGTCCACTGCACGGATAAAGGCGCGGGTGTCGACATAGTCGAAACGTTTGACATGGCCGAAGTACTTTTCCACCAGGTGTTCCAGCGTGCCATCTCTTTGTTCCTGATGCCAGAAACGCAGCAGTTGGCTCATCAGTTGATCGCTGCCTCTGGGTGGCAACAGCCAGACCACAGCCTGCTGGCGCTCCAGCACCTGGCCGGATCTCAGCTCAGGCATAAAACGGCGATTGATATTGATGCTGGTGGAGTCAGAGATGGTATAGCTGAGTTCGCCGCTGGCTATCATGCTCAGTAGCTCTTCATTATCTTTATCTGCGACCTGTTGCCACTCCAGGTTGGGATTATCTGTCTTGAGTCGGTTGAGGGTTTCCACAAACGACGAGTCGGCTATTACAGTGACTGGCGCATCCAGGGCGTTGAGATCTCTGGGAACAGGAGTGCCGGCGCGGTAGACCATCACCTGATTGACCCGATAAAGCGGCGGTCCGAGGCGAAATTGCTGTCTGCGACTGCGGGTATCCGACAGCCCGGCGGCAATCAAATCTATCTCGTTTTGCTTCAGCGCCTGGTAAAGCTCACTGATATTGCCGTAGGGCTTCATTTCCAGCGGCTTGCCGAGAAAGTCGGCAAAACGCGCGGCCATCTCATAGTCAAACCCAGTGTTTCCTTGAGTAGAGGAGACAAATATTTGTGGGCCATAAAGGGTACCCACCCTGAGCTCTTTGATTTCTTTCACCGTCGGGCTTACCTGAGCTTCATCCACGACAGGTTGCCGGCAGCCGGCCAGCAAGATGATCAGGGTGAGAGTCGCGGTAATTCGTTTCATTATCTATCGGTAAAAGCCTTTAGCCTGTGGTTTGCTGCCGGGATAGGGCTTATCCCTTATGTCTGATATGTTTGTAAACAAATTCAATGAATTGTGTATTGGTTTTCAGCGCTGTTTCCTGTTGATTTAGTCAGAGGTTTTACGCCGGAGGGTATATTACCCCATAGGATTACTTTATATCACAGGAAACACTGTTTTGAGCAAAGTCTGAGGTGATTTGTAGGGCGCATTTACCTATAATAGCGCCACCTCTGACCCTGTAATTATAAATAATAAGGTGATAAGACGTGATGGAGATCATCCGCGGAGCCCCCGCACTCTCGGCATTCAGAGTGCAAAAGCTGATGCAGGCCTGTGAAGCCGCTCAGCTTCCGGTAAAGCAAATCTATGCCGAATACGTTCATTTGGCTTATTTGAGCGAAGCGCTCACCCCCGATGACCAAGCGCAGTTGAGTAAGATTCTCACCTACGGTCCGGCCATCGAATCCCACGAACCCCAAGGCACTCTCCTTTTTGTTACTCCCCGTCCCGGTACTATTTCTCCCTGGTCTTCCAAAGCCACCGACATTGCCCACAACTGCGGCCTCAAGCAGGTAAAACGTTTGGAGCGCGGTCTGGCTTACTATGTGGAATCCGATACTCTGAGCGGCGAACAGCTCAAGAGCCTCAAGGCGCTGCTGCACGACCGCATGATGGAAGTGGTTCTGGACAGCTTTGAAGCGGCCGATATGCTGTTTGCCCGTACTGAGCCCAAGCCTTTTGTCAGCGTCAACATTCTCGGCGAAGGCCGCCGGGCGCTGGAAATCGCCAACCGCGAAATGGGCCTGGCCCTGGCCGATGATGAAATCGACTACCTGGTCACCAATTTCCTGCGCCTTGAGCGCAACCCCAACGATATTGAACTTATGATGTTCGCCCAGGCGAACTCAGAACACTGTCGTCACAAGATCTTCAACGCCGATTGGACCATTGACGGCGAAGTGCAGCCCAAGTCGCTGTTCAAGATGATCAAGAATACCTATGAGAAGACCCCGGACTATGTGTTGTCGGCCTATAAAGACAACGCCGCGGTAATGACAGGTTTTGAAGCCGGGCGTTTCTTCCCCGACAGTGACGGCGTTTATCGCTATCACACAGAGCCGATGCATATTCTGATGAAGGTGGAGACCCACAACCACCCGACCGCCATCAGTCCTTATCCTGGTGCTGCCACAGGCTCGGGCGGTGAAATCCGTGACGAAGGCGCTACCGGCCGCGGCTCTAAGCCCAAGGCGGGTTTGACCGGCTTCAGCGTATCCAACCTCAAGATCCCGGGCTTTGTGCAGCCTTGGGAAGGGGACTACGGCAAGCCGGACCGGATTGTGACCGCTTTTGACATCATGATCGACGGCCCTCTTGGCGGCGCCGCTTTCAACAACGAATTCGGTCGTCCGGCCCTGTTGGGTTACTTCCGCACCTATGAGCAGCAGGTTTGCAGCCACAACGGTGTCGAGGTGCGCGGTTATCACAAGCCTATTATGCTGGCCGGCGGCCTTGGCAACATTCGTGAAGAGCACGTACAGAAAGGGGAGATCTCCTTAGGCGCCAAGCTGATTGTACTGGGTGGTCCGGCGATGAACATTGGCCTTGGCGGCGGCGCGGCTTCCTCCATGGCGTCCGGCCAGTCCAGTGAAGATCTGGACTTTGCCTCGGTGCAGCGGGAAAACCCGGAAATGGAACGCCGCTGTCAGGAGGTTATCGACCGCTGCTGGCAGATGGGTGATGCCAACCCAATTCAGTTTATTCACGATGTGGGCGCCGGTGGTTTGTCCAACGCCTTCCCTGAGCTGGTCAGCGATGCCGGTCGCGGCGGTAAGTTTGAGCTGCGTAATGTACCTTCCGATGAGCCAGGCATGAGCCCGCTGGAGATCTGGTGTAACGAATCCCAGGAGCGTTATGTGCTGTCTGTGGCAGCCGAAAACATCGATACCTTCGCCGCCATTTGTGAGCGCGAGCGTGCGCCATTTGCCGTGGTGGGCGAGGCGGTTGCCGAGCAGCACCTGAGCCTGAGCGACGAGCACTTTGACAACAAGCCTATCGACTTGCCACTGGAAGTTTTGCTGGGCAAGCCGCCGAAGATGAGCCGTGATGTAGTGAGTCAAAAGGCGCAGTCTGCGGCGCTGGATGAAGCGTCCATCGATCTGGCGGAAGCCGTTAAGCGGGTGCTGACTCTGCCAACCGTTGCCGACAAGAGCTTCTTGATCACCATAGGCGATCGCACGGTAACCGGCTTGGTGAACCGCGATCAGATGGTCGGCCCCTGGCAGGTACCTGTGGCGGATTGCGCCGTTACCGCCGCCTCGTTCGACAGTTATGTGGGCGAAGCCATGTCCATGGGTGAGCGCACTCCGTTGGCCTTGCTGGATTTTGGTGCCTCGGCGCGGATGGCCGTGGCCGAATCCTTGCTGAACATGGCCGGTGCCGATATCGGCTCACTGAAGCGCATTAAGCTTTCGGCCAACTGGATGTCTGCAGCCGGTCACCCGGGTGAAGATGCCGGCCTCTATGAGGCGGTCAAGGCAGTGGGCGAAGAGCTGTGCCCTGAGCTTGAACTGACCATCCCTGTGGGCAAAGACTCGATGTCGATGAAGACCGCCTGGGAAGACAAGGGCGAGCAGAAGGCGGTTACCGCACCTATGTCGCTGATCATCACCGCCTTCGGTGCGGTGCGCGACATTCGCAATACCGTGACTCCTGAGCTGCGTACCGACAAGGGCGAAACCGTATTGCTGCTGGCCGATCTGGCCAAGGGCAAGACTCGTCTGGGCGGTTCCTGCCTGGCGCAGGTGTTCGGTGAGCTGGGCGATATCGCGCCGGATCTGGATCAGGCAGCCGTATTGAAAGCTTTCTTCGAGGTGACTCAGCAGTTGGTGGCCGAGCGGAGTTTGCTGGCTTACCACGACAAGAGTGACGGAGGTTTGTTCACCACCTTGGTGGAAATGGCCTTCGCCGGTCACACTGGTCTGAAGGTGGATATTTCTGCGCTGGCCGGCAGCGCCCTGGCGCGCCTGTTCAACGAAGAGTTGGGCGCCGTGCTGCAGGTGAGTAAGGGCCAAGCCGCCGAGATTATCAAGGCTTACACTGATGCCGGTGTGGATTGTCATCCGATAGCAGAGCTGAGCGACGATGGCCGCATCTATATCCAGGATCAGGGCGCCGAAATCTACAGTGCTTTACGTACCGAGCTGCGTAAGCTCTGGTCTGAAACCACCTACAGAATGCAGGCGCTCAGGGACAACCCTGAGTGTGCCCGTGAAGAGTTTGACCTCAAGCTGGATGAAAACGATCCCGGCCTCACGGTTAACTTAAGCTTTGATCCGGCAGAAGATGTTGCAGCGCCTTATATCCTCAAGGGCGCAGCGCCCAAGATGGCGATCTTGCGTGAGCAAGGGGTCAACTCGCATATTGAGATGGCAGCTGCGTTCGAGCGCGCCGGTTTTGAAAGCCGCGATGTGCATATGTCGGATATCCTCAGTGGCCGTATTAGCCTGGAAGAGTTCCAGGGACTGGTGGCCTGTGGTGGCTTCTCTTACGGTGATGTATTGGGCGCCGGTGAAGGTTGGGCCAAGTCCATCCTGTTCAATAGCCGTGCCCGTGAGGACTTCAGCCGCTTCTTCGAGCGCGCCGACAGCTTTGCTCTGGGTGTTTGTAATGGTTGCCAGATGCTCTCCAATCTCAAGGAGATCATTCCGGGTACCGAGCATTGGCCGCACTTTGTCCGTAACCGCTCTGAACGCTTTGAAGCGCGTTTCAGCCTGGTGGAAGTGCAGCCAAGCCCATCGCTGTTCTTCAGCGGTATGGCTGGTTCCAGAATGCCGATTGCTGTTTCCCACGGGGAAGGGCGTGCCGAGTTTGCTTCAGCTGCTGCCATGGCAGCAGCCGAGCAGAGCGGCACTGTGGCGCTGCGTTATGTCAACGGTAAAGGTGAGGTGGCTAGCTTGTATCCACAGAACCCCAACGGCTCGCCCAACGGCTTGTCCGGGATCTGTAGCCTGGATGGCAAAGTCACCATCATGATGCCTCACCCTGAGCGGGTGTTCCGTACAGTCGCCAACTCCTGGCATCCGGAAAACTGGGGTGAAGATAGCCCTTGGATGAGAATGTTCCGTAACGCCAGAGTGAAGCTGGGATAAGGTTGAAAATCATCCTATAAAAGGGAAAAAAAGGCGGGTATTTATAACCCGCCTTTTTTATTTAACTTTTGTTTCATAGTAAAAAGCACAAACCTTCAATAGCTTACATTTTGTTCAGTACATCCTTATGTAATGAAGTGTCAAAATGTAGACTTTACATCACTTAATAGGCTAAAGCCGGACTAAGACGGTAATCTCTTTTTATTAATTGCAGATATGAAAAAGCCCCATAGGGTTACCTACGGGGCTGTTTTGCGCTAACAAAACTTCAAGACAAACAATTGTTCAATTGTGATTAATAAACCAGTTGAGACTTATAAAGTTCAGCAAAAACAGGCTTATACCAGTTAACCAGACGTTCGAAAAATTTTTTCATAGCAATATCTCCACACAAAGTTCAATCATTGTGCGCGGAGGAAGGTCTGCAGATATCGATATCGACCGACCTGAGCGTCTCCTTAACACAGGCTATATAGTAGTCAATTACATCGAACTTATCAAACGAGAAATAATACATAATAAGATTAGTAAAACTAATCCGATTTATGGCTGTGTTTTTCGTTGGTTTTTATATGTTTAATTTTGTGTATTTAAAACAGTTATTTATTCCTGGTTGTGTGTGGGGTTTTATTTTTGTTGTTAGTATATTTAACTTTCGAAATTGTTAAAAAGTTTGTTTTATCAGGTTTTTGATTAAATCTTGGTGAAGCTTCCAAAAGTTGTTGTTATATCATATTGAAGTAAAGTGTCTAGCACATATCTGGTGATTGGTCAATGTATTTTATTGGTGCCTGTGTCCCTCACCGCAAAACCCAGCTAAAGGCCGGAGTTTGATTGATTTGCGTCAAATTCAAGTGGTATAAAATCAGGGCAAATCTTAGCTGAACTAATAGCGCAAGTGACTGATATTAAATAATTTGCAAATATTGGAACACTGGCAAATGCTGATGCTGATCGCATAAGTCTGCAAAAGCGTGATTCGCCTCTCGCTCTGGCTGAAAAAAGCCGATTTTTGAGCCTTTGGAAAGCTGGGGAGAGGCAAGGCGGATCATTTGGGTGGTTTATCCGGATATCCGGGTAGATAAGAAATTAATGAACTAAGCTATCCAACTCACCACCCGCTGTCTTTGATGGGGATCTAAAGGCAGTGGGCGGAGCACCATGTAAGGAGTCACAAATGATAGTTGAAGAAGTCGTCGAGCTATCGCGCTTTCAATTTGCGCTGACAGCCATGTATCACTTCTTGTTTGTTCCTTTGACTTTGGGTCTGGCCTTTCTGCTGGCAATCATGGAATCACTTTATGTGATGACTGATAAGCAGATTTATAAGGACATGACCAAATTCTGGGGCAAGCTTTTTGGTATTAACTTTGCCCTGGGGGTTACCACAGGTCTGGCAATGGAGTTCCAGTTTGGTACCAACTGGTCTTATTACTCACACTATGTGGGTGACATTTTTGGTGCTCCTCTCGCCATCGAGGGTTTGATGGCATTCTTCCTGGAATCCACTTTCGTGGGTATGTTCTTCTTCGGTTGGGACAGATTCTCCAAGCGTCAACACCTGGCAGTAACCTGGTTGGTGGCCTTGGGAAGTAACTTGTCTGCGCTGTGGATCCTGGTTGCCAACGGCTGGATGCAAAACCCTGTGGGTAGCGTGTTCAACTATGAAACCATGCGTATGGAAATGACCAGTTTCGCAGACGTGGTACTTAACCCTGTTGCCCAGGTTAAATTTGTTCACACTGTGGCCTCCGGTTATGTGGCCGGTGCCATGTTTGTTCTGGCTATCAGTGCCTACTACATCCTCAAGAAGCGTGACTTACCTTTTGCCCGCCGTTCTTTCGCTATTGCAGCTAGCTTCGGTATGGCTTCTATCCTGTCCGTTATCGTTCTGGGTGACGAATCCGGCTACAAGGTTGGTGAAGCTCAGCGGGTTAAGCTGGCAGCAATCGAAGCTGAATGGCATACAGAACCTGCTCCGGCAGCCTTTACTGCCGTTGGTTTCCCTAATCAGGAAACTATGCATACTGACTATGCCATCAAGATCCCATACGCCATGGGTATTATCGCCACTCGCTCTATTGATGAAGAAGTGACAGGTATCAAGGATCTGGTTGCCGAGCACGAAGTTCGTATCCGTAACGGTATGAAGGCATATGCTCTGCTTGAGCAACTGCGTGCTGCCAAGGCCGACCCTGCTATTGAAGAAGACCCTGCGGTTCGCGCAGCCTTTGAAGAGCAGAAAGTTGACCTGGGTTATGGCCTGCTGCTGAAGCGTTACACAGACAAAGTGGTTGATGCCACCGAAGAGCAAATTAAGGCTGCCGCGCTGGATTCTATCCCAAGTGTTGCACCACTGTTCTGGACTTTCCGTATCATGGTTGCCCTGGGTGTTGTGATGTTGGTGGTGTTTGCTGCCGCATTCTGGCAGAGCACTCGTCACCAGATTGAAGAGAAGAAGTGGGTCCTCAAGGCCGCGCTTTACAGCTTGCCTCTGCCTTGGATTGCCATCGAGTGTGGTTGGTTTGTCGCTGAGTATGGTCGCCAGCCTTGGACCATTTCAGAAGTGTTGCCGACCTTTGTGTCTGCATCCAGTCTGACCGTGAGTGATCTCTGGTTCAGTATCATCAGCATTACTTTGTTCTACACTGTGCTGCTGGTTATCGAACTCTTCCTGATGTTCAAGTTTGCGCGCCTGGGTCCCAGCAGTCTCAAGACCGGCCGTTATCACTTTGAAAAACTAGAAGCCTGAGCAGAGGGATTTCATTATGTTTGATTATGAAATAGTAAGATTTGTCTGGTGGTTGTTGGTTGGCGTTTTGCTTATTGGCTTCGCTGTGACCGATGGCTTTGATATGGGGGTTGGTGCCTTGTTGCCAATCCTCGGTAAAGACGACACTGAACGTCGGATCATGATTAACACGGTTGCTCCTCATTGGGATGGTAACCAAGTATGGTTGATTACCGGTGCCGGTGCTCTGTTCGCCGCTTGGCCAACAGTTTACGCCGTATCATTCTCCGGCTTTTATGTCGCCATGATCTTAGTGTTATTGGCGCTGTATCTACGTCCTGTGGGTTTTGACTATCGCTCCAAGATAGAAGATCCACGCTGGCGCAAGAGCTGGGACTGGGCCTTGTTTGTGGCCGGTTTTGTACCGCCACTCATCATAGGTGTTGCCTTCGGTAACCTGCTGCAAGGTGTACCGTTCAGCTTTGATGAATATATGCGTGCCCATTATGATGGCGGCCTGCTGGGTCTGCTCAATGGCTTTGGCTTGTTGGCCGGTCTGGTCAGTGCCTGTATGTTCATGATGCAGGGTGCTTGCTGGCTGCAGATGAAGACCGAAGGTGAGCTACGCCATCGCGCCGCTGCTGCCGCTCAGTTGACTGCTGTATTGCTGATAGTACTGTTTGGTGCTGCCGGTGTGTGGTTGGCTTATGGCATTGACGGCTATGTGGTGACTTCGGTTCTGGATACTAACGCCGTATCTGATCCAACTCAGAAGACAGTTGAAGTGGTAGCCGGTGCTTGGCTGGCCAACTATGACAAGTATCCAGTGACTATGCTGTTCCCGGCTCTGGGCCTGTTGGCTCCTGCCTTGGTACTGCTGACCAGCCGTTTCGGCCGTAGTGGTTTCGCCTTCCTGTTCAGCTCACTGGCCATTGCCGGTATCATACTGACTTGTGGTGCAGCTATGTTCCCATTCGTGATGCCTTCATCACAGGATCCTAACGTCAGCCTGACCATGTGGGATGCCACTGCCAGTCAGATGGCACTGAACGTTATGACTTGGGTGGCAATTATCTTTGTTCCTATTGTGCTTAGTTATACTTGTTGGACCTACTTCAAAATGTATGGTCGCTTGAATCGCAAGCACATTGAAAACAACAGCGCATCACTGTACTAAGGAGCCTGAATTATGTGGTATTTCACTTGGATACTCGGCATTTTATTGGCTTGTTCTTTCGGCATCATCAATGCTCTCTGGCTGGAAAATACAGAGAACATGGATAGAGATACTGAAGATAAGTGATAGCTTGAGTTAAACTCAAAGGCCTCCGCTCTGCGGGGGCTTTTGTCTTTTTAAGGGGGACTATGGGTGATATACGATGAGTTCGAGCCCAGAGGGTCGCTGCAAGTCAGTGAAACCGAGGCGACTGAGCTGATTGAAAACTGGCTCAGGCAAGACAGGATGCGGATGCAGGCACTTGAGTGTGTTGCAAACCTTGGGCCTATTGATGCCTGGCTGGCGGCGGGGTTTGTTCGTAACCTGGTGTGGGACAAGTTGCACGGCACTGTATCCAGGCTCAGCGATATAGATGTGATCTACTTTGAGCCAAGCGACCACTCGGAAGTCACCGACAGGGCCTATGAGGCCAAGTTGGTCGCCGCGCTCGACTTACCATGGTCGGTAAAGAACCAAGCCAGGATGCACCTTAAAAACAATCATCAGCCCTATGTTTCAGTGTCTGATGCCATGAGTTACTGGCCTGAGCAGCAAACGGCCCTGGCTGTCAGGTTGAGAGCAGGGGAGTTGCAACTGCTTAATCTATTCCCGCTAGGCCCTTTGCTGGCGTTGGAACTCAGCCCTAATCCTAAGAGCACTCCCGGAGTATTCGAGAGTCGGCACAAGGCCAAGAACTGGTTGGCAGACTATCCGTTATTAAAGACTCCGTTATTAAAGACTCCGTTATTAAAAACTCCATTACTCGAAACATTGTTCTAGGCTCACACACTCAAACGCCTGTGGCTCCATTATTTTCGTTGAATCCCTCCTCACTTGAACAATTGGCTTGCCGTTATTGCAGATGAATATCTTCTGTCGAGTGGCCTCCATTTTTGATTTCTGTTCTCAAATATTCGTTGAACTCTCCGACATGTTTTAGTTGAAAATACCGCTTAAATAGTATTTTTTAGCATTTATATCTGACACCAGTTGTTAAGTTTTGGTTGCTTTTCGCTTGGGCGCGTCTGTTCGAAAAATGTACTTTTATTTCACTTTAGGGATAGTGAAGTTTTGAGCTGGCTCACTTAATTTAAAGGTGCAATATCAATAAATCTTTAGTTTGTGTGATCTGTTTCGCGCTTGTGCTATCTCAAACTGGGTATCACTCGAAACGCTTGATGCAGATCAAAAATGTGAAGGGTTAAATCTGGCAGTGTGGCCTCAGTTGTTATGGATGTAATAAAAAACAAAGCGCTGTGTTGTCGCTACGGAGTGAGATGATGAAAAAAAATATCGTATCAGGATTGATTGCCGCCGCCCTTTTTTCTACTGTTGCTGCCCCTGCACTGGCCCACAAGGCCGGTGACTTTATCGTTCGTGCCGGTGCTGTTGTAGTCGCCCCGGATGAATCCAGCCAAAATGTTGTTACCCCGGATCTGGGAAACCTTGGCACCTTTAGTGTGGACAATAACACCCAGTTGGGTCTGAACTTTGGTTATATGCTGACAGATAACTTTGGTATCGAACTGCTGGCCGCGACCCCATTCAGCCATGATGTTTCTCTCGGAGAGCTGGGCAAGATTGCTGAAACCAAACACCTGCCACCTACCTTGGTAGCCCAGTACTATTTCGGTAATGCCGAGTCCAAGCTGCGTCCTTACGTGGGTGTCGGTGTTAACTACACCAACTTCTTCGACAATGAATTTACCAATGATGTCGGTGGCAAACTCTCGGATCTGAGTATGAGTAACTCCTGGGGCTGGGCCGCACAAGTGGGTCTGGATTACCAAATCAATGATAATTGGTTGGTGAACGCTTCAGTTTGGTATGCCGAGATCAGTACTGATGTTAAGTTCAACTATCACTATGGCACCAGCAATAGTGAAGTTGCTGCTGTGACTATCGAAACCGATATCGATCCTTGGGTCTATATGGTCAGCATAGGTTACACTTTCTAACGTCTTCCAAGCCCAAGCTCCCAACCCAAGAGCTCTCAACCATAAAAAAGGCGCCTCCGGCGCCTTTTTTATGGTCAACAATGAGAAGTTTATTTTATCTCTATTGCCCTCTGCGTTTCTTCACCTTCCAGTGGCGGGTATTGTAGATAAACTCAGGCAGTAGTTTGGTGAGCCAGGCAACCGTCGCCCAGCGTTTGGTGACATAGACCCGGCGTTTGCCTTTTTGCAGGGCGCGGATGATTTGCCCGGCTACCACATCTACGGGTGATAACCACAGCTTACTTTGTTGCAGCGCTGCTTTATCCAGCAACCCCAATTGAATATCCGTAATGGTGATCGGTAGCTTGAGCCTTTGAGCATGCATGGACAACCCCTCGAGATAGTTGATTCCAAAGGCTTTGGAGGCATGAAAAGCCACGCTGGGGCCACCGCGAAGACCGGCAATGGAGTTGATGGCAGCGAGTTGGCCATAACCCTGTTCGCGAAACAGCCTGAAAGCTGTGTTGCAGACGGCGGCAAAGCCACGGACATTGACACTGATGATCTCATCTTCAAGCTGCCAGGGCAGATCCGGATGATAGGAGTTGAGTCCGGTATTGACCAACACCAGATGTGCGCCCCCTAACTGTTGCCAAATCTGTTCCAGCTCGGCTATCAAGGTTTGCGGTTTATCTATGTCCAGGCCAAACACTTGAGCCTCGGTTGCCAGGGTGGCGGCAAACTCTTTCAATGAGTCGGGATCCTGTGCCAGCAATGCCAGTTTAGTGCCTTCATCGGCCAGGCGGCGGGCTATTTCACGGCTGAGGAGTGAGCTGGCGCCCACAATAATCGCAGTTGCTTGTGTCATAAGGATATTTGAACTCAAAAATGGAGTCCTATGATAGGATTATCCTCACAGGTTCTCAATGATTAAACTTGGATGTATAGACATCCAGAAGTCTTTGTGTATGATTAGGAGCTAGCAATGAAAATGACAGGCAACTGGCTGCGCATGCCAATGATGGCGGCTGTAGCAGGAATGATGGCACTCACAGGTTGTGCAACCCCGAATGCCACAGTCGAAATTGATGGCGATGTCTGGTACCGCGAGCGCATTGCGCTGCCACCGGAGGCCTTATTGACGGTTCAGGTTCAGGACGTTTCCAAGGCGGATGCTCCGGCAGAAGTGCTGGCGGTTATTCAGCGCGACAGCGTAACCAGTCCAACGCCTTTTAAGTTCATTCTTGCCCGGGATCAGTTCCAGAGTGGCCACAGCTACAGTGTCAGCGCCAGGATCACCCTCAAGGATGACTTACTCTTTATCAATACCCAGGCCTATCCTGTCAATATCGACAAGGTTGAGCCTGTATCAATCATGGTGCAAAAGGTAGGGCGCTAACAGGAATAACGAGCCAAGCGCCTTGCCCTGAAAGTTCAGGAGAGGCGCTTTATGCCCGTAAGAATACCCGATAACCTGCCAGCCGCCGGTGTGCTTGAGTCGGAGAACATTTTTGTTATGTCCGAGAGCCGGGCGGCGATGCAGGATATACGGCCGATGAAGGTGTTGATCCTCAATCTGATGCCCAACAAGATTGAGACAGAAACCCAGTTGCTGCGGCTGTTGGGCAACACTCCGTTGCAGGTGGATATCGATCTGCTCAGGATCCACGACAAAGAGTCGAAACATACGCCGAGCGATCACCTCAATACCTTTTACCGTGACTTTGAAGATGTGCGCCATCGCAACTATGATGGCCTGATCATCACTGGCGCCCCCCTGGGGCAGCTCGATTTCGAGGAGGTCACCTATTGGGATCATATCCGCGAGATTATCGATTGGTCACAGGAGCATGTCACCTCGGTACTGTTTCTCTGCTGGGCGGCCCACGCCGGTTTTTATCACCTGTATCAACTTGAGCGCAAGATCCTCACTGAAAAATGCTCCGGGGTATATCAGCATAGGCGTATTCGCGCCCACGTGCCCTTGCTGCGCGGCTTTGATGATGAGTTTTATGCTCCGCACTCCCGTTATGCCCAGATGGATGTGGACGAGCTTAAGGCGCATCCTGAACTGACTGTCCTGGCCGAGTCAGACCAAGCCGGTGCCTATCTGGTGATCAGTAAGGATAATCGCAACCTGTTTGTGATAGGGCATCCGGAGTATCGCAAGTCGACCCTTAAAGATGAGTATCAAAGAGATCTGGCGGCCGGTTTGGCGCCCAAGATCCCGCAAAACTATTTTCGCAACGATGACCCAGAGGCAGAAGCGATTGCCCGTTGGTATAGTCATGGCAGTCTACTGATCAGCAACTGGCTCAACTATTATGTCTACCAGTTGACCCCTTATGACTTATCGGATCTCAGTGCTATTACGCCCTGGGAACAGAGTGGCTGAGCTGTAACATCAAATGTTTTGTTGGCGGGAGTCGCAGTCTTGTGACTCCTGTCAGGGCTTAGCTCATATCAAGCCAGATGGCGTCAGCCTCTACTGCTTATGCTTCCTTAAACTGATATTTCCTTCTCTAATATTTTCTAAGCCGTAGTGTTTTGGCTTTCTTTCAGGGCACGCGCTGTCATCCTGCTGTAAATCCTCCCTGACAAAAATACCTATAAACAGAGCCTGTATTAGACTAATTATTACTTGCCTTACGTTCGCGTAAACGTCAAAGTGGCAGCAACAGAGTGCAAATTTGCTGCACCTAACACCGCCGGCCTGCTGTTGGGCCGGTGTTTGGGTGCCCAACAAGGGAGTCAACAATGAGTCGTCCTCAGGATATTGTTATCGTCGCCGCCAAACGAACCGCCATGGGCGGTTTTCAGGGCTGTCTTTCCACTGTGCCTTCTCCTCAGCTGGCGGCTTCCAGCATCAAGGCCTTGGTGGAAACTACAGGAGTGAAGGGCGAACAGGTCGATGAAGTGCTGATGGGATGTGTATTGCCGGCCGGCCTCGGTCAGGCCCCTGCCAGACAGGCGGTTTTAGGGGCAGGTTTGCCCCAGTCTGTTGGCGCAACCACAGTCAACAAGGTGTGCGGCTCAGGGATGAAAACCGTGATGCTGGCGCACGATCTTATCAAGGCCGGCAGTGCCAATATCGTGATTGCCGGAGGTATGGAGAGCATGAGTCAGGCGCCATATTTGCTGGATAAGGCTCGCGGCGGCATGCGTATGGGCCACGGTAAGATGCTGGATCATATGTTCCTCGATGGGCTGGAAGATGCCTATACAGGGGGCGCCATGGGAACCTTCGCCCAGAAAACCGCCGACGATTTTGGCCTGACCCGTGAAGCCATGGACGCTTTCGCCCTGAGCTCACTGGAAAAAGCCAATGCGGCCATCACCTCAGGTGCCTTCAAGGAGGAGATAGTCCCGGTAACCGTAAGCAGCCGCCGCGGCGATACTCTGATTGATACCGATGAGCAGCCCGGCAATGCCCGCCCTGACAAGATCCCGGCGCTACGTCCCGCTTTTGCCAAAGACGGCACCATTACCGCCGCCAACTCCAGTTCGATTTCCGACGGTGCCGCCAGTTTGATGCTGATGAGCCGTGAACAGGCTGAAAACCTGGGGCTGGCAGTGATGGCTACCATCAAGGGCCATGCTACCCATTCCCAAGAGCCGGCCATGTTTACCACGGCGCCTGTGGGCGCCATGCAAAAACTCTTGGCACAGACCGGCTGGAGCAAGGATGAGGTCGACCTTTTCGAAATCAACGAAGCCTTCGCCATGGTGACCATGTTGGCCATCAGCGAGTTGGGGCTGGATGCCGCCAAGGTCAACGTCAATGGCGGTGCCTGTGCGCTTGGTCATCCGATAGGTTGCTCCGGCGCCCGTCTGTTGGTGACTCTCATTCATGCGCTCAAGGCCCGAGGCCTCAAGCGTGGTATGGCATCGCTGTGCATAGGTGGTGGTGAAGCCACAGCTATGGCGATTGAGATCTGATATCCCGTCGGCCGCGACAGCGGCCGGCAACAAATTAAAGTAATCAACAAGACAGGACACGGCGCCATCAAAAAGCAGCCACAAGAGCTGTAGGTGCGTCGTCCCACTACCTACAAGGAATTCTTATGAGCACACAAGTCAAGCACTACATAGATGGCGAATTCGTCAACGGTTCCGGCAGCAAGCAGATCAATGTTACCAATCCGGCCAACAATGAGACCATCGCCTTTATCAACTGTGCGACCCAGCCGGAAGTTGAGCGCGCCATCGCCAGCGCCAAGGAAGCCTTCAAGAGCTGGAAGGAAGTGGCCGTTTCCGAACGCGCTCGGGTAATGCTGCGTTATCAGCACCTTTTGAAAGAGCACCATGACGAGCTGGCCACCATTTTGGCCCAGGAAACGGGTAAAACCTTTGAAGATGCCAAGGGTGATGTCTGGCGCGGCATTGAAGTGGCCGAGCATGCCTGCAACATCGCCTCCTTGCTGATGGGTGAAACGGTTGAGAACGTGGCCCGCAGCATAGATACCTACTCCTACACTCAGCCGCTGGGTGTCTGTGCCGGGATTACGCCATTCAACTTCCCGGCGATGATCCCGCTGTGGATGTTCCCGCTGGCTATCGCCTGCGGCAACACCTTCGTTCTCAAGCCGTCTGAGCAGGACCCAATGACGCCGCAGCGTCTGGTGGAGTTGTTTGAACAGGCCGGGGCTCCCAAGGGGGTGCTGCAGCTGGTTCATGGTGATAAAACGGCGGTTGATGTACTGCTGTCTCACCCGGATATCAAGGCGATTTCCTTTGTGGGCTCTGTGGGCGTGGGTCAGTACATCTACAAGACAGGCACTGACAACCTCAAGCGGGTGCAGGCCTTTGCCGGTGCCAAGAACCACTGCGTGATCATGCCTGATGCCAACAAGCAGCAAGTGATCAATAACCTGGTGGGCGCCTCGGTTGGCGCTGCCGGTCAACGCTGTATGGCGCTGTCGGTCGCTGTGTTTGTCGGCGCCGCCAAAGAGTGGATCCCTGAGCTGAAAGAAGCCCTGTCCAAGGTGCGTCCCGGTCTTTGGGATGACAAGGAAGCCGGTTACGGCCCACTCATCAGCCCGGCCGCCAAAGAGCGGGTGCTCAAGCTTATCGCCGAGGGCAAGGCCGAAGGCGCCGAGTGTCTGCTCGATGGTTCCGACTGCACTGTACCTGGTTATGAGTCAGGCAACTGGGTCGGTCCGACCATGTTCGACAAGGTAACCACGGACATGAGCATCTACAAGGAAGAGATCTTCGGCCCTGTGCTCTGCTGTATGGAAGCCGAGTCGCTGGAAGATGCCATTGAGCTGGTTAACGCCAGTCCTTACGGCAACGGCACCTCTATCTTTACTGCCAGCGGCGCCGCGGCGCGTAAGTACCAGCATGAAATCGAAGTGGGTCAGGTGGGTATCAACGTGCCCATTCCAGTGCCGCTGCCATTTTTCTCTTTCACGGGTTGGAAGGGCAGCTTCTACGGCGATCAGCACGCTTACGGCAAGCAGGCGGTGCGTTTCTACACAGAAACCAAGACCATCACCAGCCGTTGGTTCGAGTCTGATATCGCCTCTGGTCCCAACATGACTATCGCACTCAAGTAACAGTGTGAGCCCAAGGGCACCGGCAATGGCCGGTGCCCCTTTTTAATCGCAACAGTAAATAACAAGAGATCCGGCATCACCGGATCACCGCAAGACGCAGAGATCTGCGCACAGGAGTCAAGCATGGATTTCAATCTCAACGAAGATCAGCGCCAATTCGCCGAGCTGGCCCGCCAGTTTGCCGCCGATGAACTGGCCCCATTTGCCGCCAAATGGGATGAGGAGCATCACTTTCCCAAAGACGTGATCCAAAGAGCCGGGGAGCTGGGATTCTGTTCACTCTATTCTCCCGAGTCGGAAGGCGGCATGGGCCTGTCGCGTCTGGATGCCTCAATTATTTTTGAAGAGCTGGCCAAGGGCTGCACTGCCACCACAGCCATGCTGACCATTCACAACATGGCCACCTGGATGGTGACGACCTGGGGCCAGCAAAGTCTGCGGGCCGAGTGGTCTGAAGCACTGACCACAGGCAGTAAGCTGGCTTCTTACTGCCTGACCGAGCCGGGTTCAGGCAGTGACGCCGCTTCACTTGCTACCCGCGCCGAGCGCGACGGCGATGAGTATGTGATTAACGGCTCCAAGATGTTTATCTCGGGCGCCGGCGCCACCGAGCTTTTGGTGGTGATGTGCCGCACCGGCGAGGCCGGCCCCAAGGGAATTTCGGCGATTGCCATCCCGGCTGATGCCAAGGGCGTTATCTACGGCAAGGCCGAGGACAAGATGGGCTGGAACGCCCAGCCAACCAGACTCATTACTTTTGAAAACGTGCGGGTGCCGGTTAATCATCTGTTGGGTGAGGAAGGCCAGGGCTTTACCTTCGCCATGAAGGGCCTGGATGGCGGCCGCATCAATATCGCCACCTGCTCTGTGGGTACTGCTCAGGCTGCGCTTGAGCGCGCCACCGAATATATGCATGAGCGCAAGCAGTTCGGCAAACCACTGGCCGCCTTCCAGGCGCTGCAGTTCAAGCTGGCCGACATGGCCACAGAACTGGTCGCCGCGCGGCAGATGGTGCGTCTGGCGGCATTTAAGCTGGACAGCGGCGATCCCGAAGCCACGGCTTATTGCGCCATGGCCAAGCGTTTTGCCACAGACATAGGGTTTGCCGTGTGTGACAGCGCGCTGCAAATTCACGGCGGTTACGGCTACATCCGCGAATACCCGCTGGAGCGACATTTCCGTGATGTACGGGTACACCAGATCCTGGAAGGAACCAATGAGATTATGCGCCTTATCATCGCCCGCCGTCTGCTGGATGAGCATGCCGGCGAGATCCTCTAAGGCCACACCCATTTAACCGAATTGCAAGGAGTCATTCATGTCTTTTTTGATTGAGCATATCGAAGGCCATACGGCTGTTCTGACCATCAATAATCCACCGGCCAACACCTGGACGGCCGAGAGCCTCAATGAACTGCGCCTCAAGGTGGAAGAGCTCAACAATGATCCCGATATCTATGCCTTGGTATTGACAGGGGAAGGGGAGAAATTCTTCTCGGCCGGCGCCGATCTCAAGCTGTTTGCCGACGGTGATAAAGGCAATGCCGCCACCATGGCACGCTGTTTTGGCGAAGCATTTGAAACCCTGAGCGCCTTTCGTGGTGTGTCTATTGCCGCCATTAACGGCTATGCCATGGGCGGCGGTTTGGAAGTGGCACTGGCCTGTGATATCCGTATCGCCGAAGAGCAGGCACAGCTGGCATTACCCGAGGCTACAGTTGGCCTGCTGCCTTGTGCCGGCGGCACCCAGAATCTGACCGCTCTGGTCGGTGAGGGCTGGGCCAAGCGGATGATCCTGTGCGGTGAGCGAATCGATGCCGCCAAGGCCCGTGAGATTGGCCTGGTCGAAGAGGTGGTTGGTAAGGGTGAGGCCCTAAGCGCCGCCATTGCGCTGGCGACCAAGGCCGCCAGGCAGAGCCCATCGAGCGTAACCGTTTGCAAGCAGTTGATCCAGGCCGGACGTAATATGCCAAGAGCTCAGGCGCTGCCGCTGGAGCGTGAGCTGTTTGTGGCTCTGTTTGACACCCAAGATCAGAAAGAAGGAGTCAATGCCTTCCTGGAGAAGCGCGCAGCCAACTGGAAAAACGCATAAGGAGGGCGGTGATATGAGTCATGAAGTGGTATTTCAGACCCTGGGAACCGCCAGCGGCAAGTTGATTGGTGTGGCGACACTCAATGTGGAAAAAGCACTCAATGCACTGAATCTCAACATGGTGCGTTTGCTGGCCAAGCAGTTGGCTGCCTGGAAGCGGGATGAGCAGATTGCCTGCGTGATCCTCGACGGCAGCGGCGACAAAGCCTTCTGCGCCGGTGGAGATGTGCGGGCGCTGTATCAGGCGCAGCAGGCCAATCCCGGCAGTTACACCCAGGAAGCCCGGGTGTTTTTCGAAGAGGAGTATCGGCTCGACTTTCAGCTGCACACCTTCGGCAAGCCGGTATTGGTTTGGGGCGACGGCATAGTGATGGGTGGTGGTCTGGGGCTGATGATAGGTGCCAGCCACAGGGTATTGACCGAGCGCTCGCGCATCGCCATGCCTGAGGTCACCATAGGCCTTTACCCGGATGTCGGCGGCAGTTATTTTCTTGGCCGCATGCCGGGCAAGACTGGGCTGTTTCTCGGCCTGACTGCCTACAATATGAATGCGGCCGATGCCCGTTATACCGGCATTGGCAATCATTTTCTGGCCTCAACGGATAAAGAGCGCATGCTCGATGCCATGGCGACGGTGAACTGGGGCAATAACACCAGTCTCAACCAGCAGAAGCTGCATGATCTGCTCAATGAACTGGAAACCCAGAGTGAAGAGCGTCCCGGCAGCAGTCGCTTGAAGGGCCATCAGGCTCAGATTGATGAGCTGATGACCGGAGATATGGCCGAAATTCTCGCCAAGATGCAGGCCCTGGAAACCCAAGAGAGCTGGTTGCAGCGCGCCTGTGACACCATGCTGAGCGGCAGCCCGCTTAGCTGGGCGCTGGCCTACGAGCAGTCAAGGCTTGGGACCGACATGAGCCTGGCGGATTGTTTCCGCTTCGAGCTGGGGCTCAGCCTCAACTGCTGCGCCATAGGTGATTTTTGTGAGGGTGTCAGGGCGCTGCTTATCGACAAGGACCGTAATCCCAGCTGGCGTTACGGCAAGGGCAAGATAGCACCGCAAGAAGCGGTATCTGCCTTGCTCGAGTCGCCATTTGAACATGAACACCCATTGGCCGATCTGTAACAGGCCTAACTGCGAGATTGACCGGTGTCTTTGGTTAAGGCGTCGGCAAACAAGATTCCAACAGGGAGAGCAAACAGATGACAACAGTGGCTTTTATTGGTTTGGGCAACATGGGTGGGCCGATGGCGGTCAACCTGATCAAGGCCGGGATGACTGTTAGGGTATTCGATCTGGTGCCGGCGGCGATGCAGAGCCTGGCAGAGCAGGGGGCTATAACTGCCCAGAGCGCCTGTGGCGCAGCGGCGGGTGCCGATGTGGTGGTAACCATGTTGCCGGCTGGCAAGCATGTGCGTAGTCTGTACCTCGGTAGCGAGCAGCAGCAAGGGCTGCTGGATGTTGTGGCCGAGGGAACCTTGCTTATCGATTCGTCGACCATAGATGCCGACAGTGCCCGCGCAGTGGCGGCTGGGGCGGCCGCCAAAGGGCTTGAGTTTGTTGATGCGCCGGTTTCCGGTGGCACCGCCGGGGCCGCGGCCGGTACGCTGACCTTTATCTGCGGCGGCAGCGACGCAGGTTTTGCCAAGGCCAAACCCGTTCTCGAGTGCATGGGCGCCAATATTTTCCATGCAGGCAGTGCCGGAGCCGGTCAGGTTGCCAAAATCTGCAACAACATGCTGTTGTCTGTCTTGATGGTAGGTACCAGCGAGGCGCTGAGTCTGGGGATAGATAATGGTTTGGATCCCAAGGTGCTGTCAGATATCATGAAAGTTTCGAGCGGCGGCAACTGGACCTTGGAGAAATACAACCCCTGTCCCGGGGTGATGCCAAGCGTGCCATCGTCCAATGACTATCAGGGCGGGTTTATGGTGGATCTTATGGTTAAGGACCTCGGTCTGTCCCAGGAAGCAGCGCTGTCCAGTCAGTCGAGCACCCCCATGGGCGCACTGGCGCGCAGCCTCTATGTCAATCATGCCCGCAAGGGTAATGGTCGTCGCGATTTTTCCAGTATTTTTGAACAATTCAAGCAAGAGAAATAAGGATAACCCAATGGATGTAAAAGGTAAGGTAGTCGCCATCACAGGTGGAGCCGGTGGACTGGGTCTGGCGATGGCGCAGGAGCTGGCCGCAGCCGGTGCCCGTCTGGCGCTGATCGATGTGGATCAGGACCGTCTGGAGCAAGCCTGTGCTCTGCTGGGTGAGACCGAAGTGCAGGGTTATGCGGTGGACATCACAGATGAAGAAGATGTGATGGCAACCTTTCAGTACATTCTGGAAGATTTTGGTCAGCTTAATGTGCTGGTAAACAACGCGGGTATTTTGCGTGACGGCATGTTGATCAAAGCCAAAGAGGGTCAGGTGACAGACCGTATGTCGCTGGAGCAGTTCCAGTCGGTTATCAATGTAAACCTGAGCGGCAGTTTCCTCTGTGGCCGTGAAGCCGCCGCCGCCATGATAAGCTCTGGTCAGGAAGGGGTGATTATCAATATCTCCAGCCTGGCTCGGGCCGGCAATGTGGGGCAGAGCAACTATGCCGCCTCCAAGGCAGGTGTCGCTGCCATGGCGGTGGGCTGGGCCAAGGAGCTGGCGCGCTACAAGATCCGGGCCGCTGCTGTTGCACCCGGGGTTATTGCCACCGAAATGACCGCCGCCATGAAACCGGAAGCGCTGGAGCGCCTGGAGAAAATGGTACCGGTCGGCCGTCTGGGGGATGCCGCTGAAATCGCCTCGACAGTTAAATTCATCATTGAAAACGACTATGTCAATGGCCGGGTATTTGAAATTGACGGCGGTATCCGCCTGTAATTAAATGCCTTGAGATCAAGGCCAAAATAGATATCATCCCTGTTCTTTACCGGGTTTCAAACAAAGGCAGGGATGATGTTTTCTTCCTCCACCGGGCAGCTTGTTTGTTAATTTTCTTTTGCCATGATGCGCCGCAGCTCTATGTGAACGACGGCGATAAGTTGGTGAATATCTTCTCTGAACTTATGTACTTCTATGAGGATTTGGCCGGTGAGCGGGATGAAACCGGCGAACGCGCCAGGGTCTTGCAAAAGTTATCATTCTGCAATGGTGAGGGGTAGATACTTGTCCGCTTTGTATTACAGACGTTGACAATTCTTGTCTCGGATTGAACAATCCCCCCTAATAAAAGTTAAAAGTACCAGAGGTATCGACACTCACCCATGCATTGGTTGGAGAAACAGATTAAGCGCCTGCTTTTGTTGGTGGGAATTGCGGGTGTCATGGTAATCTATTTCGGATTCTTCTATCTGCTTCTCAGCGGTCGCTCTACTGAACCCATCACCTGGTACTATTTGCTTTCACCTTGGATCTGCATCTTTTTTGGATTATCCAGTTTGCAGCAGTACAGGGTGTTGCAGTGGTTCTGCGCCAAATTTAAATAACAACACAAGACTTAAGTTGTAGTAGTTTCAATCTGCCTGAGGGTGGGTGTTGGGGGGAAACGAAACCATGATTTTCAATCCCGGAAAGCAAATTTTGGCCGTAGCGCTGATGGTGTTCGTGCTGCAGGGTTGCGGTCAACCTGCGCAGGAGCAACAAGCGCCTGCCGACAATGAGCAGAGGATTAGCGCCGCTTATGGCAGCTGGGCCTCGCCTTTGGGGGCCGCCGAAGTCTACGGCAGTGCCTCGGCAATAGGTGAGCTGCAGAGTGTCGGTGATGCGATTTATTTCTCGGAATCCAGCCCGGCCGAAGGCGGCAAGGTGGGGATAAAGCGTCTTGAAAAAGATGGCAGCATTACCAGTGTGGTGGCACCGGCCTTTGGTGTTGGCAGTCGCGTTCACGAGTATGGCGGTGGCGATTTTCTCGGTATAGGTCAGAGCCTGTTTGTCACCAAGGGGCAGGATCAGCTGTTTTACCGGATAGCGCCGAATCAGGAGGCGCTGGCTCTGACTCCCAATGGCACCCGTCACGGGGAATGTATCTCTTACCCCAAGGGCTCACGGATTATTTGTGTTCGGGAAGATCATCGCCAACCGGGTGAGCCCAAGGCCAGTTTGGTGACCATTAACCTGAATTTCTCCGGTGAAGGGGATATCTTTGTCGATGGGCACGATTTTATCAGTTCTCCGGCAATCAATGCCGACAATACTCAGCTTGCCTGGATCACCTGGGAACATCCCAACATGCCTTGGGATAATACTCAGTTGTGGCTTGGGGATCTCAATCGCAAGGGGCAGTTGACTAACATTCGCCAAATCGCACCCGAGCGCAAGGGCGCACTGATGCAACCCCTGTTTAGCCCAAACGGCGTGCTCTACTTTATTGCCGACTATGACAACTGGTGGAACCTCTATCGACTTGATGGCAAAGGCGATATCGAACAGGTTACCCAACTCAAGGCTGAAATTGGCGGCCCTGCCTGGAAGTTGGGGCAGCACGCTTACGCCTTTGAAAATGAAAATACCCTGATAGCCAGCTTCAACAAGGAAGGGGATGCCGGATTGCTGCGACTGGATCTGCAGACCGGGGTTATTGAAGTGCTGGCTGCTGACTTTGCCGATATCAAACAGGTGGTGCAGGGGGCCGACGGGGTTTATTTCGTTGGCAGTAGGCCAACACCCGAGCGCGGCATCTATAAGGTTTCCGGCCGCGGCACAGAACTTGTGTATGCACCTAAAATTTGTGGTCTGGATCCCAGATACATCTCCCGCGCCGTCAATGTTGAGTTCACCACCAAGGGGGGAGGCAAGGCTCACGGCTATTTTTATCCGCCGGTAAATGGTGATTACCAACCTCTGCCGGATACCCGGCCGCCTCTTTTGATGATGTTGCATGGTGGGCCGACCGCCAGCGCAAATAGGGCATACGACAGCGCCATTCAATACTGGACCAGCCGCGGCTTTGCCGTGTTTGAACTCAATTATCGCGGCAGTACCGGCTTTGGCCGCCAATATCGCCAGAGCCTCTATGGCAACTGGGGCAAGGCAGATGTTGAGGATGCTGTCTGGGCTGCAGGTTTTTTAGTTGACCAAGGCTGGGTCAATGCTGAGAAATTGGCGATTCGCGGCGGTAGTGCCGGTGGCTTGAGCGTGCTCTCGGCCTTAGCCTTCCATGATAAGTTTAAGGCCGGGGTGAGCTATTTCGGGATCAGTGATATCGAGGTGCTGGGCAAGGAAACCCATAAGTTTGAGTCAAGATACCTAGATCAACTGATAGGCCCTTACCCCAAAATGAAGGCTGTATATCGTGAACGCTCGCCCCTGTACCACCTGCAGGGCTTCAACGAACCCTTGCTGCTGTTGCAAGGGCTCGAAGATAAGGTGGTGCCACCGAGTCAGTCGCAGCATATCTACAAGGCGCTGAAAGACAAGGGGGTGCCCACAGCATTTATCGGCATAGAGGGAGAAGGACATGGCTTCCGCCAGCCTCACAACAAGATACTGGCGTTGGAATCAGAGCTGGTGTTCTATGGTATGGTGTTTGATTTCACCCCGGCGGGCACACTACCGGCACTGAAGCTGGACAATGCCGCAGCCTTGGCGCGGCCCGGACAACAAGTTGAGTGATAGCTTCAGGCCTGTTTGGCTTCGCTGGACAGGCCATCTATGATGGCGCATTCAGACTGATTGCCGCCGCGGCACTGGGATACCAGTTCGCTCAGTTGGGCATGCAGCGACGCCAGTCTGGCCATTTTGTCTTCCAACGCCTGCAGGTGCCCTTTGGCCAGACGTTTGACATCCTCGGCGCAGCGCTTGGGATTGTGTTTCAGTTGCAACAGATCCCGGCATTCATCCAAGGTAAAGCCCAGCTCGCGGCAGTGCTGCAAAAACTTGAGCGCCTCGATTTCAGCCGCCCGATACTCACGATACCCATTGTCGCCTCTGTGGGCCTCAACCAAGCCTATGTCATGGTAATAGCGGATACTCTTGATACTCAGACCTGTTGCCTTGGCCACTTCGCCTATTTTCATCGCTGAACTCCTGCCCTGTTGGGACTCTTGTGGGCTATTTTGTCGCGCCGCAAGCGCATTGTTGAGAGTCAGAGCACCTTTTCTGTTATGGATAATTATCCGGGCTTGACTCTCCCGTTACTGGAGACTTTAACCTTTATCTCAGTGTTGAGCCAGCCTCGCTTGCGAGGGGCACAGATGGGAGTTTCCAATGGACCAGATACAATTCACCATAGCGAATATGAAGTGCGGCGGCTGCGCCCGCAAGATAAAGGCCCTGTTCGCCGATGATACCGGCGTAGAAGCCGCTACTGAGGTGGCAGATAAGTCGTTGACGCTGACATTCGCCCCGGGCGCTGAGCTTACCCCCGCCGCGGCGTTGGCGAAACTGAAAGACGCAGGTTATGACGCCGAGCAGGCCGAGATTGCTGCTCCCGGCGCCAGTGACAGCGCGCAAGAGCCCAGCCCTGAACCTAGCCCTGAAGCCCCTGGCCGCTTTAGTTTCCATGTTGCCGATATGAACTGCGGCCACTGTGAGAGTAAGCTTCGCAAGGCGCTGGCTGATGAGCTTGAGGTAGAAGTCGACCTTAAAGACAAACAGCTACGGGTGAATAGTCACAAGAGCGCGGCCGAACTGGCCGAATTGATAACCGGCGCAGGCTTTACCCCGCAAGCGCTTGCGCCTGGCAATACAAGTGAGCCGGAAAACTTCCGCTTTTATGTTGGCGATATGACCTGTGGCCATTGTGAGGCCAGTATTCGTAAGGCACTCAGCGATGAAGCTGAGGTGACGGTCAATCTGAACCAGAAACAGCTTGCACTGAAAAGCCATAAAACCGCCGCCGAGTTGACCGAACTGTTAAAGGCCGCCGGGTTTACCGCCGAGCCTTGGCGCGATGAGCATGCCGAGACTGATACTGATACTGATACTGATACCGAGACTGAGATTGAGACAGAAGCTCAGGCTGACGCTTCGAAACCGGCAGTGGCTGCAACTACAACTGAAGCTGAAACTGGCAAGCATGCCGATAAAGCCGTCAAGCACAAGGCCGCCACGGCTTATCCTGCCAGCCCCACACTACTGTTTGTGCCGGATATGAGCTGCGCCAGCTGCGTGGCCAAGATAGAAAAAGCCTTTGCCGCCAAAGAGGTCGAGGCCAGAGTCAACTTGGCCGACAAGCAGGTTAGCGTAGCCGCTGGGCTGCCTGTGGCTGAAGCCGTTGCGCTGCTGCTCTCGGCCGGGTATCGCGCCGAGCCGATAACGGATGCCGCCAGTGCCATGGCCGACAAGGCCGAGCATGATGCCAGGGAATATCGCACCCGGATCAGGCAGGCCATTGCTGGTCTTGGGCTGGGGATCCCCTTGATGATCTGGGGCCTAGCCGGTGGTGACATGATGATCCACGATAGCCAAAGCCAACTTATCTGGGGCGCCATGGGGCTGCTGACCTTGTTGCTGCTGGTCACCACAGGGGGGCATTTCTTCAGTGGTATGTGGCGTTCACTCAAGGCCAAGAGTGCCAATATGGATACGTTGATCGCCTTGGGTACGGGCACGGCCTGGCTTTACTCCATGCTGGTGGTGCTTATTCCCGGCTTTTTCCCCGACGGCACCCGTCATGTGTACTTTGAGGCCAGTGTGATGATCCTCGGCTTGATTAACCTTGGGCACGCATTGGAGCTGAGAGCCCGCGGCAAGACCAGTGAAGCGGTGCAGAAGCTTATTGGCCTGCAGAGCAATACGGCTATCAAGATCACCGAAAACGGCGATGAAACCGTGGCCATAGCGGCGCTGGTGGTGGGTGACAAGCTGAGACTGCGCCCGGGTGACAGAGTGGCGCTCGACGGTGAAGTGCTTTCAGGCAATTCGTTGCTCGATGAGTCCATGCTCACAGGCGAACCCATTCCTGTGGCTAAATCCGTGGGCGACAGTCTGAGCGCCGGCACAGTTAATGGTAACGGCAGCCTTATTTACCAAGTTACTGCCGGGCCTGCCGATACCCGCCTGGCGAAGATTATCGCCCTGGTTCAGGAGGCCCAGACCTCCAAGATGCCCATAGGGCGATTGACAGACAAGATAGCCGCCGTGTTTGTGCCTGTGGTGGTGGTTATTGCGCTGCTGGCGGCCATCATCTGGTATTTTGCCGGTCCTGAGCCCGCGCTGTCCCATGCGCTGGTGGTGCTGACCAGTGTACTGATTATCGCCTGTCCCTGCGCCTTGGGGCTGGCGACGCCTATGTCCATCATGGTATCTGTCGGCCGCGCCGCTTCCATGGGGGTGTTGGTGAAAAACGGTGAGGCGCTGCAAACCGCCAGCAAGGTCAGCTGTGTGGTGCTGGATAAAACCGGCACCATCACAGAAGGTAAGCCCGCCGTCACTCAGGTAGATATTTTCGATGATGCCTTTGATGAGCGCGAGCTGCTGCGTGCCGTGGCGAGCCTTGAGCAACACTCAGGCCACCCCTTGGCGGCGGCGCTGCTGGATGCCGCCAAAGCCAAAGAGGTTGTGCTGAGTGAACCGCAGGGGTTTGACTATCGCCAGGGGCAAGGGCTGCTGGGGCAGTTTGAAGGCCGGCAGTGGGCGGTCGGCAACAGCAAGCTAATGGACGCACTGGGCATTAGGCTGACCGAGGCGCACCAGGCAAGGCTGGAGCAGGGGGCGGCGCTTGGACACACCCAGGTGCTGGTGGCCCGAGATAATCAACTGCTGGCGTTGGTGGGGATCAGTGATCCAATCAAAGCCGATGCCAAAGAAGCCATGGCCGCGCTCAAGGCCCAGGGCAAGCGCTTGGTATTGCTCAGTGGTGATAACCAGGCCACAGCCGAAGCCGTGGCGCGTCAGGTGGGGATAGAGGAAGTCATCGCCGGGGTGTTGCCGGATGAAAAGCAATCCTGGGTCAGTAAGTTTCAAGCGCAGGGTGAAGTGGTGGCCATGGTCGGTGATGGGATCAATGACGCCCCGGCGCTGATGGCCGCCGATGTCGGCATTGCCATGGGCTCGGGCACAGAGATTGCTATAGAGAGCGCCGACCTGACCTTGCTTAACCCAAGGCTGGGCAGCTTGGCCGGGGCATTTGCCCTGTCGCGGGCGACGCTTGGCAACATCAAGCAGAACCTGTTCGGCGCCTTTATCTATAACACTCTGGGGATCCCGATTGCTGCCGGGGTGCTGTACCCGCTGACAGGGATCTTGCTGAGCCCTGTGGTGGCCGGCGCGGCAATGGCGCTGTCTTCCTTGACTGTGGTGACCAACGCCAACCGCTTGCGGCGTCAGTCTTTGGATTAAGCTTTTTCAGCGTTCGAGCCGGGGAAATTGCCCCGGCTTTTTCTTGTTTTATCGCCTTGTTTTTCCTATTTAAATAAGGGGTTTGCCTTTGCTCAGCAATAATGCCTGCCGAAAAGAGAGCCTGCGGTCACGGCCTTAGCCAGTTAGAGCCTTTAGTCTAAAGAGCCTTTGGTCAATATAAGCTTGGGGCTGGATATCGCGGGCCAAGCGAGTCACAGCAAGGACAACAGGGAATAAGAAAAGAAATGGGAAAGGAGAAAAGGAATGGGGAAGGAGCCGGAAAATGCAATCCAGAAAATTCACCGCGGCAGCTAAGCTGAGTCTGCTAGGCGGCGCCTTACTGCTTAGTGCCGTCTCTGTACCTGCTCAGGCGGGCTGCGGCGTGAAAAGCACTGAGTGCATAGTGATCAAGGGCGACAGCCAAAAGACCCTGGAGTGTGAAATCACGGTTTGTGCCAATGTGCACTCATTTCTCAGTCGCTGGCAGTTGGCCGATGGCACCACGCTGAGCACGGATTACACCGAGGACAGCGAGAGCATCACTATCAATGGTGAGCCGGGATATGCCTTGCCGGCGGATATTTTGCGCCCCGAACTTGGCTGTTACAGCACTTTTGCAACAAACAAGACGGAAACTACCTTGGTGTGTGGCCGCGATCTGGATTTTTAATCTGCTTGCAGAATATTTTTAAAGTCTTTTATAAACAGCTGGTTGCATTTTTTTATCTCGATGATCGACCGCGAGTTTGGTTGATAATTCACGCAGGAATGTTATAGTGCCCGGCTTTATTTACCCGGCCAATCATAGGCCTTGGGCTCTTGGACGCGGCTTTACATAGCCCGGTCCCGCATCTGGATATTTTGGAATCATACAGTGATAACGACAGCTAACATCACCATGCAGTTTGGCGCCAAGCCGCTGTTTGAAAACATCTCGGTTAAATTCGGCGAAGGCAACAGATACGGCCTTATCGGCGCCAATGGCTGCGGTAAGTCTACTTTTATGAAGATCCTTTCCGGTGAGTTGGAGCCAACCTCGGGTAATGTTTCGCTGGATCCCAACGAGCGTCTGGGTAAGCTGAACCAGGATCAGTTCGCCTATGAAGAGCACAGCGTTATCGACACAGTGATCATGGGCCACAAAGAGCTGTGGGCGGTGAAGCAGGAGCGCGATCGCATCTACTCCTTACCGGAAATGAGCGAAGAAGACGGCATTAAAGTGGCCGATCTTGAGATGCAGTTTGCCGAAATGGACGGTTATACCGCAGAAAGCCGCGCCGGTGAGTTGCTGCTCGGGGTGGGTATTCCGCTGGAGCAACATTTTGGCCCTATGAGTGAAGTGGCACCGGGTTGGAAACTCAGGGTGCTGCTGGCACAGGCCTTGTTCTCTGATCCCGATGTATTGCTGCTCGACGAACCGACCAACAACTTGGATATCGATACCATTCGCTGGCTGCAGGAGATGCTTAACCAGCGTAACAGCACCATGATCATCATTTCCCACGACAGATACTTCCTCAACTCTGTCTGTACCCATATGGCGGATCTGGACTATGGTGAGCTGCGGGTCTATCCGGGCAACTATGATGAATACATGACAGCCGCCTCACAGGCCCGCGAGCGCCTGGTGGCTGAAAACGCCAAGAAGAAGGCACAGATTGCCGAGCTGCAAACCTTCGTGGCGCGCTTCTCTGCCAACGCTTCCAAGGCCAAGCAGGCCACATCCCGTGCCCGTCAAATCGACAAGATCAAGCTGGATGAGATCAAGGCCTCCAGCCGGGTTAACCCCTACATTCGTTTCGAGCAGGAGAAGAAACTGTTCCGTAACGCTTTGATTGTTGAGAACATGAGCAATGGTTACGATGAGCTGCTGTTCAAGGATGTGAACTTTATCGCAGAAGTGGGCGAGCGTATTGCGATTCTGGGTGAAAACGGTGTGGGTAAGACCACCTTGCTGCGTACACTGATCCATGAGTTGCCACAAAAGAGCGGTACCATTCAGTGGTCTGAAAACCATCGTATCGGCTACTACGCCCAGGATCATGCCAGCGACTTTGAAAATGATATGAACCTGTTCGACTGGATGGGTCAGTGGCGTCTGGAAGGTGATGACGATCAGGCGGTGCGTTCAGTGCTGGGCCGTATGCTGTTCAGCGCCGACGACATCAAGAAATCTGTCAAGGTACTGTCCGGTGGTGAGCAGGGTCGTATGCTGTTTGGCAAGCTGATGCTGCAAAAGCCCAATATTCTGGTGATGGACGAACCAACCAACCACCTGGATATGGAATCGATAGAGTCGCTGAACAACGCTCTCGAGCTCTATGAAGGCACCTTGCTGTTTGTCAGCCATGACCGCGCCTTCGTGTCATCTCTGGCCAACCGTATCATAGAGATAAGCGCTGATGGCGTGAGCGACTTCAAGGGCACTTATGATGAGTTCCTGGCCAGCAAAGGCATTGAAGCCTAAGTCTTTTATGGCAGGCTTGGTGTAACACCCAGTGAAAAAATCACAATAAACAAGGCCGGTTCATTGAACCGGCCTTGTTGTTTTTTAAAGGCTTGGATCAGAGGCGCGCTGACTTATTCTTCTGAGGAGTCAAGCTTCTGACTGTGGCCATATTGCTGGTGCAGATCAAAAATCTGCGACCATTGCCTTCCTTAACTAGTAATACCGCAACAATATTGTGTGAACTATATAATCTATTCACTTGAGTTGTCTTTTTTTGCGTTGATTTCCAATAGTTCAATATGAGTCGCTGCCGTTAGCCAAGGTTTAGGTATACAATTGCCGGCTTTCTTGCCTCAAAGGGCGTGTTGTAGGAAATGCTTATATATGTCGGTTGTATTGCCTAAAAAGTTTCGTTATGACATTAACGGACTAAGAGCTTGGGCTGTTGTTGCAGTTATTTTATTTCATTTTAAGGTGCTAGGATTTGCTGGAGGGTTTGTAGGAGTCGATATTTTTTTTGTTATTTCGGGTCTGTTAATGACAAAAATAATAGTGACAGGCTTAGAAAGTAACAGTTTCTCCTATAGCCGTTTTATGTTTGCAAGAGCCAAACGAATTTTTCCCGTATTGGCCGTATTATGTGTAGCATTATTGGTTTTCGGTTGGTTTTGGTTGTCAACGATCGATTATCAAAAATTAGGTACTCATATTGTTGGTGCGGCTTTATTCATTTCTAATCATAAGCTTTACAGTGAGGCTGGTTATTTCGATGCGGCATCTTATGAAAAATGGTTGCTTCATTCTTGGTCGCTGTCAGTTGAGTGGCAGTTTTATTTATTGTTGCCACTGGTATTGATGTTGGCTTGGCGCTGGCGCGGTAAACAAGCTGTATTACTCTCTTTGTTAGCTATTGCGCTGGTTTCCTTTATGTTGTCTGTGTATGCCGTGGAGACTAACCCTAGTGCGGCATTCTATCTTTTACCTTTTAGGGCATGGGAGATGGTAACAGGTGGACTTATTTGGTGGGTGATGAGACATAAGCAACTGGGACAGATGGCCAGTAAAGTCATAGAGTTGCTCGGGTTTACGTTAATTCTAATGGCTATCTTCGGTTTTAATGAGGCAACGCCATGGCCTGGAGGATATGCTTTAGTGCCGGTGCTTGGGGCTGTATTGGTGTTAGCTGCCAACCGTCAAGAGTCTCCTTTGACTGCTAATCCACTTATCGCACGTGTGGGATTGATTTCTTATTCACTTTATTTATGGCACTGGCCTATTGTCGTGTTTCTTGCTTATGCGGGGGAGCAAAATAATCCTACTTGGATTGTTGCTGGTATCTTGCTTACGTTTGCATTCGGAGAACTATCGTATCGATTTATTGAAACTCGCTCTAGTTATTACCTAGGTCAACTTAGCTTTAAAAAGGCTACATGGGTATTATTTTGCGTTTTATTATTGGTTGAGTTATTAGCAGTAACCGCACGACATTTAGAGGTTGAAGGACGGTTACCTAAAAAAGTTGAAAAAGCAAGTCAAGGGTCATTTGATCGTAACCCTAGATTAAATGAATGTCTTCTTGGACCTGGACGAGATATTCCCGAATCTAGCTGTATACATGGCACAGGAAAAGTACAAGCTGTGGTTGTTGGCGATAGCCATGCCAATGCGGTGATATCGAGTGTGGTATTAGCTGCTGAAGACAAAGGAAGTGTTGTGGAGATGACCTATAATGGCTGCTCAACCCTAATTGGAGCCAAGAGTCATATACCTAAATCACAATGTGATCTGTTTAATCAACATGTGCTTGATACCTTATCTACCACCAGTGATATACCTGTAATTTTAATTTCTCGATTAACAGGTAGTGTTTTTGGTTATAACGAACGGCACAAATTCCAAAATAGACCAGTGATCTACTTTGGTGATAATCCTGAACAGACTAGTGACGAGGTATATAAAGACTTTGTGATGAAACAGATCGAAACTGTGTGTCAATTAAGTCAATATCGTCCGGTATACCTGGTTCGTCCGTTGCCTGAAATGGATGTTGATGTACCAACTACTGTTTATCGTAACTTAATGTTTAACAATGGGTTACAAGATGTTTTTATTACTGATCAAGATTATATGCAACGTCATACCCTGATTTGGCAAGCACAGGATAAAGCTGCGGCCGCTTGTGGTGCTAAAGTGCTTAATCCATTGCCTTACCTTTGCGTTAATGGGCGTTGTATGGGAAGTAAGGATGGACTTTCTCTGTATTATGATACTAACCATTTGAGTGAATATGGGAATAAGTTTTTAACACCCATGTTTAAACCTTTATTTCAATAGTAAGACTAATTTTCGCATTGTTCCTAGTATACATGGTAGTGCTCATATGAGCTTGGGGGATTACATCGGATAGATGTAATCCCCTTTTTGATATAATAATGGAACTGTTCGGCATTAGAGGTTTGCAGTATTTTTTAAGCTAATAAGTTAGTGAACTATCGAACTATCCAGATCAATTATCGCTTCATACTGACTAATATAAACTTTGCCTTTGAAGTGTTCAAAGAAGTCCGATTTTTTAATATTATCCATGACCGGGCCTTTAACTTCTGATAAGTGTAGTTGAATATCGGAATCTTTCAGGCGGTCGTGAATTAACGTCAAGCTTTCCAGCGCACTGGCATCGACTGTGTTTACCCCGGATAACATCAATACCAGATGTTGGGTCTTAGGATACTGTTGCAAATATTCCATTATCTGATCTTCCAGATAACGAGCATTGGCAAAATATAAGCTTTCGTCAATCCGCAGGCTGAGTACCGTTTTACTTTGGATTACATTAAAACGAAGAATATTGCGAAAATGTTGGCTTCCCTCGATTAAACCAACCACTGCAATATGTGGCCGACTGGTGCGCCATAGAAATAGCGCTAGAGATGTAGCCAATCCTGCTAATACGCCAATCTCAACATTAAATGCCAGTAAACCGATAATGGTGAGAAACATGGCGATGGCATCACTCTTGGCACTTTTCCAGGTATGGATAATGGCTTGCACATCAATCAGTGCCGATACAGCAACGATAATAGTTGCCGCTAACACCGCATGTGGCAAATAGGTAAACAGCGGGGTGAAGTAAAGTACGGTAATGCCGATTCCAATTGCGGTAAATGTCCCCGCCATTGGCGTTTCAGCGCCGGCATCATAATTAACGACTGAGCGCGACAGACCACCTGTAACTGGAAATCCCCCATTAATAGCTGATGCGATGTTGGCACCACTTAAGGCAATCAGCTCCTGATTCGGCTCAATTCTCTGGCGACGTTTCGCCGCTAATGTCTGCCCAACTGAAGCTGACTCGACGAAACCGATAACACTCAGCAGAATCGAGGCCGGAAGCAGGTCTCCGATTAGTGCGAGGTCGAGCGAAGGCAGTGAAAAGCTAGGCAAACCGCTTGGGATCTGGCCAACTACGCTGACGCCTTTTTTGTCCAGATCAAATAGGGCTACTAACACAATACTCAATATCATCACTATCACAGGAGCCAGTTTGATTGCATGACCTGCCAGTTCTGATGAAAGTCCTAGTTTGATTAAATTGGGTTTGAGGCTTTTGCGTGCATAGATAAGGGCAATCAAACTGAATGCCCCAATCATCAGGGTATAGAGATTAGTTTGGGGTAACGCAAGAATCAGATTCGCCACGCGCTGCAGCACATTTTCTCCATGCAGTGGCAAGCCAAAAATATGTTTAAGCTGGCCAATAGAGATAAGAATACCAGAAGCAGTCATAAAGCCAGAAAGCACCGGATGGCTTAAAAATGTGGTCAGAAATCCCAGTCTTAGTACCGACATCAGCAATAGCACGATACCGGAAAGAAATGCCAAGGTTGCAGCGGCGGTGATATAACCCTGGCTACCAGTTTCAAACAGTGGAGCAACGGCCTCTGCGGTCATTAACGAGATCACCGCTACCGGGCCCACGGCCAGTGTTTTACTGGTGCCAAGCATAGTATAAACAATCAGCGGCAGGATACTGGCGTACAGACCAACAACGGGGGGCAGACCAGCAACCATCGCGTATGCAAGGCTTTGTGGGATAAGCATCAAAGTCACGATAATAGCAGCTAAGCCATCTTTCGTGGCGTCATGACGCGAATAATCAGGCAACCAAGATGAAATCGGCAACCATTCCAACCAAGAATTTTTCATGCTTTGGCTATCCTAAGCAATGTGTGAATTCGGTTAATCGGGTTGCTTAACCCAACTAAGATCAAAACCCATTTTGGTAGCTTGGGCAATACGTCGATCAAATGAACCCAATTCGGTGCAGCTTATCGACCAGAGTGCGCTGCAACGTGTTCCCGTGCGACAGAAAGCCAAAATAGGTTTAGGGGCGTGCATAAAGAACTGACCAAACTGCTTTCCCTGATCCTGAGTAATATTTCCGGAAATAACCGGCAGGTGAAAATAGGTCATCCCCTGTTCTTTAGCCAGTCGTTCAATTTCTCTATTCAGTGGCTGATCATTTTCTTCCCCATCTGGACGGTTATTGATGATCGACTTAAATCCCATTGATGCCAGACGTGGTATGTCGCTGGGTAAAATTTGTGGTGAAACGGTAATTGATTCCGTTAAATAGATTGGTATTAGCATAATCGCAACTCAGTTTCAGACTTTATTCAATGGTATTTTCAGATAGCGCACACCATTATCTTCTTCCGGTGGTAACTCTCCGGCACGCATATTGACCTGAACCGAAGGCAAAATCAGGGTTGGCATATTCAGTGTGGCATCACGTCCTCTGCGCATCTCAACAAATTGCTGCTCAGAAATATTCTGTTTGACGTGAATATTGTATAGGCGTTCATCACCAATCGTAGTTTCAAACAGGTACTCTTCGCGATTTGGTGCTTTGTAGTCATGACACATAAAGACGCGTGTTTCATCAGGCAGAGCGAACAATTTCTGAATTGAGCGATAGAGGGTTGCTGCATCTCCTCCGGGGAAATCGCAACGGGCGGTGCCGTAATCGGGCATAAATAAAGTGTCGCCAACAAATACGCAGTTACCAATCACATAAGCCATACAGGCAGGAGTGTGGCCCGGAGTATGAATTGCGTGCGCTTCAATATTACCAAGAGTAAAAGTCTCTTGATCGGCAAACAAATGATCAAACTGACTGCCGTCCATCGCGAAATCACTACCGGCATTAAATAGCTTGCCGAACGTATCTTGTATCACAGTGATTTTTTCACCAATACCCAGTTCGCCACCAAGTTTCTGCTTGATATAGGGGGCCGCACTTAGATGATCAGCATGAACATGAGTTTCAAGGATCCACTCGACCTTTAAGCCACTTTTCGTTACAAACTCAATCAGTTTATCTGCTGTTTCGTAAGAAGTCCTGCCTGAAGCGGGGTCGTAGTCTAGTACCGAATCGATAACGGCACATTGCTGGCTGTTTGGATCTACGACTACATAGCTGTAGGTGAATGTTTTCGGATCGAAAAATTCGTAAACGCTGGGGGTCATATTTCCTCCTTGATTCCATAAAAGATGATTAACGTCACGTGGGCCGGATAGCATCCGTTTACATAGCAACTCGCATGGTTTGCGGATTACAGCTTTTTTACTGAAGCACCAGTCAACCTAGTTATAACCTTGAACTTTAAGTACTTCGGCTTCTTGAGTGGTTGCCGGTGGTGGAACAATCACTTCATTGCCTGGGATCCAGCTTTCTGGAGTTGCACATACGTTTGCATCGCTAGTTTGTAGTGTTTCAGCTAGACCTAAAATTTCTGCCACAGAACGGCCATTGCTCATTGGGTAGTAAAGCATTGCGCGGAGTACGGCTTCAGGGGCGATAACAAAAGTGGCACGAACCGCAGAAGTATTACTCGCACCTGGCTGAACCATGCCGTAAGCACCAGCGATTTTTATATTTAGGTCAGCAATAATCGGGAAGTTAATTTCAACACCCAAGTTATCTTTAATGCTACGAGCCCATGCGATGTGTGCATGAATACCTTCGATAGACAGCCCCATCGGTTCACAATTAAGAGCTGTAAAATCTGCACTTACCTGAGTAAACGCCATAAATTCAGTGGTACATACCGGGGTAAAGTCTGCCGGATCAGAGAAAAGAACCAACCATTTACCTTTGGAGTCTTCCAGGCTAAGCGTACCCTGGGTGGTTTTTGCGGTGAAAGGCGGAGCTGCTTCATTTAGACCTGGCATCGCAACTACAGTTGTCTGTTCAGTCATATAGCGTTTCTTACTTGCATCAGGATTTTGTCAATAAGATTTTTCTAATAGATATACTATAATAGCATTCGCTACTAAGTACAAATAGAAATTCTCAATTAGTCCGAGAGGGTATAGCGATTAGGGAAGCAGGAATTCAGATAATAAGCACCGGAACAAAAGTGCGTTAAACAGCGCGGCTTCAAACCAAGAACTACGGCTCCGGAGTTACCATAGGGAAGCATATGAAGGATAATTTGCAGCCTAAAGCTGACTTGGCTAAAATTACTGTAATTTTATCCAGTAATACTGTTCAGTGACAGTCAAAGGACGCAGTGGATGATCCTCTATATCGCCGAAAAGCCCAGCCTTGGGCGCGCCATCGCCGAGGTGCTCCCTAAACCCCATCGCAAACATGAGGGCTATATCGAGCTTGGCAATGGTGATTGTGTTTCCTGGTGTATAGGTCATCTGCTGGAGCAAGTTGAGCCGGATGCCTACGATCCCGCCTACAAGTCCTGGCAGTTGGAGCATCTGCCTATTGTCCCGTCCGATTGGCAGGTTAAACCCAAAGCCAGCAGTCGCGGGCAACTTAGTGTCTTGCGTAAATTGGTCAAGCAGGCCAGTGAGTTGGTCAATGCCGGCGATCCGGATCGGGAAGGACAGTTGTTGGTAGATGAAGTGATTGCTCACCTTGGGGTCAAGGGCGATAAGCTGGCGGCGGTCAAACGCTTGTTGATAAGCGACCTCAACCCGCAGGCGGTAAAACGCGCCCTGGGACAGATGCGCAGCAACCGCGAGTTTGTGCCATTGTCGACTTCGGCACTGGCACGCAGCCGAGCAGATTGGCTCTACGGCATGAATATGACCCGTGCCTATACCCTGCAGGGGCGCAAGGTGGGCTATCAGGGCGTGCTTTCGGTCGGTCGGGTGCAAACTCCTGTGCTTGGTTTGGTTGTCCGGCGCGATCAGGAAATCGCCGCCTTTGTGCCCAAACCTTTTTATGAAGTGCTGGCCCATCTTAGTACCCAAGAGGGCAGCTGTTTCAGCGCCCGCTGGCAGCCCAGTGAGGCCTGTCAACCTTGGATGGATGAGGAGGGGCGGGTGCTCTCCCGCGGTTTGGCGATGAATGTGGTCGGCAGGATCACCGGCCAACCCGGCCGGGTAGATGAGCTGGAGCGCAAGCAAAGACACCAGGCGCCGCCTTTGCTCTATAGTCTATCGGCGCTGCAGATTGATTGTGCCAAACGCTTCGGCATGAGCGCCAAAGAGGTGCTGGATACGGCGCAGTCTCTGTATGAACGGCATAAATTGATAACCTATCCGCGATCCGATAGCCGCCATTTGCCCAAGGCGCAGTTACAGCTGGCCCCGGTAGTCTTGAATGCTATTACCCAAGGGGTAGCAGAGCTGCTGCAAGGCTGTGAAGCGCCTAATCCCGCCCTTAAGTCCAAGGCCTGGAACGATGCCAAGGTAGACGCCCATCATGCAATAGTGCCTACGGAAAAGACGGCTAACCTCGGTGTGTTGTCACAGCGTGAGCGTCAGGTGTATTTGCAGATTGCCCGTCAGTATTTGGCGCAGTTTTACCCCAATTATGAATACCTTGAAACCCGCGTTGTGATCGACATTGCCGGAGGTTGCTTCGTGGCTAAGGCCAAACAGCCATTAAAACAGGGTTGGAAGCAATTGTTTGGCAAACAAAAAGCCGACGATGAAGCGGAAGATATTCAAACTGTTTTGCCTGAGCTGACTCAGGGGCAGATGCTGGATTGCCTCAAGGGTGAATTAGTGGAGAAGATGACCCAGGCGCCCAAGCATTTTACCGATGCCACACTGCTGGCGGCGATGACAGGCATAAGCCGCTATGTGAAAGACACTGAGATCCGCAAAATTCTCAAGGAAACCGATGGGCTGGGGACAGAAGCAACCCGAGCCGGGATCATTGAACTCTTGTTTAAACGTGGCTTTTTGAAACGTCAGGGCAAGAGTATTTTGGCTACCGAGGCCGGCAGCGGGCTTATTCAAAGCCTGCCCGAAGTGGCCACCACGCCGGATATGACGGCGCTGTGGGAAAGTAGCCTGGATGCGATTTGTCGCCGTGAACTTAAATATCAGGCTTTTATGCAGCCCTTGACGGCTAAATTGGGCGAGCTTATTGAGCAGGCCAAGGCACAACTGCCTACGGCCTTGAGCGGCGTGAAAAGTACAGGCTTCAAAGGACGTAAACGTCGCAGTGGCGCTTATGCCGCTAAGGCCGGTGCCTCCAAGGGCGCAAGCATCAAGAAGGGCACTGGCGTTAAGACCGGCACCGCCAAGCGCAGCTATCGCTCAGCGACCAAGAGCAAAACCAAAGCCCAGTCTGCAACTTCCTGAGGACTGGCGGTTATTTCAAGCGTCGGTATTGGTTGGACAGGGGATGGTACTCGTATCCCAGCGCCCTGAGCTTATGCTCGAGCAGGGTAGGTGACAGGTCAAGCTCGTAATAAAGTGCATCTTTGTCCGGGCAACTTAGCCTCAGTTTCTCATTGACTATGCCCAACAGTATTTCGGCGGGCAGATGTTGCAGGCTTTCCATATTCCCTCCAAGTGTCAGCTATTGACTGCCCCATAATGCAATAGAGTTGGCTTGGGTTGCAAATCTCACCTGAGTGTATTTAAAGTTTTAAAAAAATCAACATCTTAATAAAGTAATTTTATTTTCTGTTCCAGGCGGTTTTATCAATCTTTTTACCGGTTCCTGCTAGATCAAATATTCGCAAACACTTTAACTAAATTCAATATAATTGTTTAAAAATCAATCTGTTAATGTTTGTTATCAAGGTATTTGATTCTGCCCTTGTCGATACGCATGCATTCCTTTTGCTGCAGAAACAGTTCGCTTGTTACAACGATATTTAATTCTTCTCACGGCATTTAACGCTTTCCAATCACGATATTTCACGATTTGTCGATCCAGCGCAGGAAACCAGGGGCTGGAATTGGCTTTTTTACAGCTGGCACGCAAACTGCAGCCCTCGAGTAACACATATAAATATGTCTAATAAATCAGCGTATTAAACGCGTTTTACTTATAAAAGGGTAATGAATATGAACAAGAAGATCCTGGCACTTGTGATCCCGGCTATGCTGGCAAGTGGCGCTTCCCAGGCTGTGGAGCTGTATAAAGATCAGACCAACAGTGTAAACATGATCGGCTGGCTGGGTTTTGCTGCCTTCAATGATGGTCATGAAACCTCTGTTATCGATAATTTCTCTCGCGTAGGTTTCCGTTTTGATCGTCAGGAACGCAATGGCTGGCGCGCCTTTGCCCACACTGAGTGGGGCATCAACATGGTGACCAGTGATGACGGCCTGATCTACACCCAAGGCCAGGGCGGTGGTCAGATGCGCGCCGAGAAGAACAGTGACTTCTTGTTCAACCGCTTGGGTTATGTGGGTATGGCTCACGACAAGTGGGGTACTCTGACTTTCGGTAAGCAGTGGGGGGCATATTATGATGTGGCTTATACCACAGATATCCTGGATGCCTTCACTGGTTGGTCTGTTGGTGCCTACACCTTTGGTGACGGCGGCCTGACAGGTGCCGGTCGTGCCGATGCTGCCTTCCAGTATCGCAATACCTTCTTCGGCAAGCTGCATATCGCCCTGCAGTATGCTTCCAAGCAAAATGACGATGTTGCCCTGTTTGACGAAAACGGCGTGGCGCTCAACGATGGCTCTGAGCTGAGCTTTGACTCCAGCTATGGTGCCAGCGTGACTTACTATGTAACCGATAAGTTCAAGGTGTTGGCCGGTTTCAACCGTGGTGACTTTGAAGGCAACCTGGCCGGTGTCGCCGTTGATGATACCAACCAGATCGTCGGTATCGGTGCCCAGTACGGCAGCTTCTACCAGTATGCTCCAGGCCGCGAAGCAGATGGTCTGTACGTTGGCTTCAACGCTCACAAGAGCAAGCAAAACGAACTGGTTGGTGGCAACCTGTACGATTCTACCGGTGGAGAATTCATCGTTGCTTACCAGTATGACAACGGCTTTGTTCCTTCATTCCTGTTGAGCTATCAGGATCTGGATACTGATGCCAACACCGCCATCCAAGGCGACTGGACCCGCCAATTTGCAGTTCTGGGTCTGCACTACCGTTACAGCCGTGACACTGTGATGTATGCCGAAGCCAAGATTGACTTCAGCAGCATGGATGACAAGTCCTGGGAAGATCTGCAGGACAACAACTATGCGGTAGGTATCCGTTACTTCTTCTAAGGGGCTCCCTGTATTTCCCTGCAAAGGCCACCTTAGGGTGGCCTTTTTTTCACTTTTGTTGCCTTGATTCGAAAGGAGAACAAGCGAAACTATGACAGTGAGTAAAGGTCTGTGGTTAACGGCATTATTTAGCTTGTTGGCATTGGGAGAGACTGGTGCCGCCGCGGCATCTACTCGTGTGGAAATTGGTTACCTGGGGTTTTCCGGGGATACCCGTAGCGACAATCGCGGCGCTTTCAACCAACCTTTTGTGGCTTTGAGCTATTTTAATCGTGATGAACATAACACCTTTTATCAACTATTGAAGGTGGAGAACCCGGCTAAAGCCGTCGCCGATAAACGGGTTGCATTTAAATCTTTGACCATTTGGCATTATCGCCTTAATGAAGAGCGTACCGCCTTATGGTTACAAAATTTTCTCGGTACTCATAAACATTTGACCGAAGATAATTTCTATTTGGGATTAAAACAGCATTTTGATTACGGCTCGCTGCGTTTTAATCTGGGGCTGGCGGGGCACTATAGCGTAAGCCAGTCCAATCTGACCGACAGGGATTACTCAGGGGTATCCGGCGTGGTGCTCAATGGCAACAGTTATTACGACTTGCCAGTGTTTCCCAAGGGCTGGAAATTAAACCTGGATTATACTGCGGCTTTTGGGCGTGACCGCGAGCATGCGGCGGTATTTGGTTATGACGACGATTATGGGCATCAGTTGTTTGCAGCGATCTCCGGTTCATTAGTCAAAGATCTGAACCTGAAACTGCAGTTGACGCATTACCAAAGTTGGGGCACTGCGCCCAACGATGGTTTGGAATACAGTGTTGCCGTCAATTACGCATTTTGATCTATTAAACCAATAAGGCCGAAAGAGATGACTTTCGGCCTTATTATTTTTGAGTTGTCGATTACACAATTCCCAGTTTTTTCATTTTGCTGCGCAGCGTATTGGGGTTGATATCCAACAGCTCGGCAGCGCCGCCGGGGCCGTAGAGTTTGCCGCCGGTCACTTTAAGGGCGTGCTCTATGTATTTACGGGTCATGGTTTCCAATGGTACCAGTTGATTGCCCGCATGACTGGGGTCGACCACTATGGTCTGGCCGCTGGCAGTGGCCACGGCTTCGGTTTGCGGCGCCAGGAAACTGAAGTCCAGTGGTCCGGCCGGGTTTTGAATGATGGCCCGTTCCAGCACATTGATCAGCTCCCGGACATTACCGGGCCAATTGTACTGGCTGAGAATGGCCAACTGCTCAGGGCGGATGCAGGGGAGTTTGAGCAACTGGAATCGGGCGCTCAGCTGTTCAATGAAATGCTGTACCAATAGCGGAATATCTGTCCTTCGTTGGCGCAGAGAAGGGATATCAATCGGGAATACTGCCAGTCGGTACCAGAGATCCTCGCGAAAATCCCCCTGATGCACCATGGCTTGCAGGTGTCTGTGAGTCGCGGCAATCACCCTGATATCCAAATGCACCTGTTCATGGCCGCCGACCCTGGTGATGGTGCTGTTTTGCAGTACCCTGAGCAATCTCACCTGAGCCGAGAGTGGCAGTTCACCAATCTCATCGAGGAAGATGGTGCCGCCATTGGCTTGTTCAAAGTAACCGGCCTTGCGCGACTCGGCGCCGGTAAAGGCGCCTTTTTCATAGCCGAACAACTCAGAGTCGATCAGGGTTTCAGGAATGGCGCCGCAGTTGACTTTGACAAAGGGTTTGCCGACTCTGGCCGAGAGTTCATGAATGGCGTTGGCGATCACTTCTTTACCGCAACCGGTTTCCCCCAGCATCAATACTGTGGTGTTGAGGTGGGCGATGGATTGCACCTGTTGCATCACCTGCTTTAGCCCTGAATTGGCACCGACCACACCGTTTTGTACATCAAGAGTGCGTTTGAGGCTAACGTTTTGTTTTGCCAGCGCCTGATTTTCCAGCAGCAGATTACGACCTCTGAGATTGAGGGCGGTGATCAGGGCAAAGGTACTCATCTGCGGCGCCAGCATATCTGCGTGGCGGGGACGGAAAGTGCCGACGCTCTTGGAGTAAAAGCCTACTATGCCCAAATGGGTATCTTCCATCGACATACGTAAAATGATCAGTGAGCGGATCCCGGGGATCACCTTAGGGGCAGCCTGGGATGTCACGGGATCATGATCAATGTCGTTAACAATCCTCACCCTGGGCCTATCGGGATCTTCCAGTGTTTTGGCCAGTCCCTCAGGGAGGGATACCTGGATATCGAGGGTACTTGCCTGCGTTTCGCTTGCCTGGGCGATAAATTGTATGTCATTGAATTCTTTTCGATAAATGTTAATGAATAGGCCGTCGAGTGGCACTGAGTCACGTACATAGTCGAAGTAGTGTTTAAGCGAGGTTTCCAACTGCAGGCTACTGCAGAGCCGCCTGGTACACTCGTAATAAAAGTGTTTTTCCATTGATATTTCAAATAAACCGCGAAGTTTCGTGATTGTAGATCTTTATATTTCGTGATTCTGTGGCCGTAATCATAAATCTCCCCCTGAGCACCTCTTTTTGGTTAGTTGGCATGGCCGGTGCAACTGGTTGACTGAGTTCTTTCCCTGCATGAAAGGAAAATAAGTACATGACAGAAAAACAGAAAATAGACAGTAGTCGTCGTCAGTTGCTCAAAGGCGGCGCCGCTCTGGCAGTGACCGGGGTGGGGATGGCTGTCAGCAATGGTGCCATGGCCCAGTGCCGCGAACAGGCGCCGGAATCCTTTGATGAACTGGTAGACGTATTGGTAGTCGGCAGTGGCTTTGCCGGTATGGCTGCGGCGCTGCAGGCCCGGGAAGCCGGCGTCAGCGTAATGGTTATCGACAAGATGCCTGTTTTTGGCGGCAACTCAACCATTAACGGTGGTGCCATGGCGGTTGCCGGTTCTCCGTTGCAAAAGCAGGCCGGTATTGAAGATTCAGTTGATGCCATGGTCGCCGACATGTTGCGCGCAGGTCGAGGCATGAATGATGTTGAGATGCTCAAGCTGGTATGTAACGGCACGGCGGAATCTTGCCAGTGGCTGATAGATTATGGCGTCAAGTGGAAGCCTTTCGTACAGCATTTCGGTGGTCACAGTGTGCAGCGGGTACTGCAGACAGTTGAGAGCTCCGGCGCCGGTATCATACGTCCGCTGGTCAAGGCTGCCCGCGCCAAAGGCGTGATCATGAAAAATCAAACCAAGCTCGAATCTTTTATCCGAGATGATGAAGGCCGCGTGATCGGGGTCGAGGTTCGTGAAGGTTATTATTTCCCAAGGGAGCGGACAGGTAAGATACGCACCATAGGTGCCCGCAAAGGGGTGATCATGGCGACCGGCGGCTTTGGTCGGGATATCGAATATCGCATGATGCAGCTGCCTGAGCTGAACAATGACCTGGACTCAACCAACCATCCGGGTGCCACATCTGAAGCACTGAAGCAGATGATGCTTCTGGGTGCCAACCCTATCCATCTGGATCAAATCCAATTGGGTCCGTGGGCATCACCCGATGAGAAAGGTTTTGGAACTGCATCCCAGTTCAACACCATTGCCACTTATCCTCACGGCATAGTAGTGGATGTGCGCACCGGTGAGCGTTTCTTTAATGAGTTGGCCGACCGTAAGGCGCGTGCCGATGCCATCATGACCCGCAGAGATGAGCACAACAACCCTGTGTATCCCATTGGCTTTACCAATGCCGAAGGCGCCAAGAATGCCCAAACTTTGGATTGGGGCATCAAGTACAAGGTGATCACCAAGGCCGATACCTTGGATGAGCTGGCCAAGGCTTATGGTATGCCGGCCGACAAGCTCAAGGCGCAGGTGGCCCGTTGGAACGAAGCGGTCAAGAGCGGTGATGACAAAGAGTTTGGTCGACCAATGCAGGAAGCCATAGTGCTGGACAAGGGCCCATGGTACGCAGTGCGTATGTGGCCGAAAGTTCACTACTGCATGGGTGGTGTCAAGGTTAATACCAATTCTGAAGTTCTGCATCTGGTCAGTAACCAGCCGATTGCAGGCTTGTATGCGGCCGGCGAATCCACCGGCGGTATTCACGGTGCCAGCCGTCTAGGTGCTTGCGCCGTGGCTGAAGGTATTGTTACTGGCCGTAACGCCGGCCGTAATTGTGCTGCTGCCAAGCCGGTTGCACTGAAACAAGCGTAACAAATTCAATAATAAGGAGTAAGATGATGAACAAATCTCTAATGCTGGCGTCGCTGACGCTGGGTCTGATGTCAGGTAGTGCTCTGGCAATGGAACAAGTGGTTCTGGATGGCAAGCATATGACTCAGGATCAAGCCTGGGCCATTGCCGATGGCGCCAAAGTCAAAGTAGCCTCTCAGGCCCGTACCAAACTGGTTAAGGCGCACGAGCTGTTGATGGAAGCTGCGCGTCTGGGTAAGCCGGTTTATGGTCTGACTGTAGGTGTGGGCCTGAACAAAGACCACAAGCTGTTTGATGCCAACGGTAAACTGAGTGCCGCTGTTATGGATGCTTCCCGCAGCTTCAACTACAGCACATTGCGCGCTCACAGTGCCGGTGTTGGCGAGCCAATGCCTGTACGTCTGACCCGTGTGGCTCTGGCCGTGCGTCTGAACACCATTTTGGCCGGTCAAACCGGGGTTCAGCCTGTGGTTGCCGACCTTTACGAAGCCTACCTGAACAAGGGTATTACTCCTGTCATTCCTTCACAGGGTACTGTGGGTGAAGCCGACATCCTGCTGGCTTCTCACGTCGGTCTGGCGATGATTGGTGAGTGGGAAGTGTTCTACAAGGGCAAGCGCGTAAGCAGCCGTGAAGCCATGGCTGATGCCGGTGTTCCTTTGCTGGAGCCTATGGGGAAAGATGCCCTGTCTATCCTGTCCAACAACGCAGTGGCTGTAGCCTATGCAATGAAGGGTTATCAGGATGCCAAGCATCTGCTGGAAGTGTCTCCAACCGTATTCGGTTTGAGCCTTGAAGGTTTGAACGGTAACGTGGCGCCTTTCCTGCCACAAACCAATGACATCCGTCCTTTCCCATATATTCAGGCCACCACCAAGGATATTCTGGCGCAGCTGGATGGCAGCTATCTGTGGCAACTGAATGATGAGCGTCCGCTGCAGGATCCTCTGAGCTACCGTACCACAGCCTATACTCTGGCCAGCGCCAAGAAAGCCCTGGTGGATCTGGGCGAAGTGATCGATATCCAGATCAACCACTCAGACGATAACCCAGCCGTAGTACTGGGTGCCTCCAAGGACTACAGCCAATTCCCTCAGGTTGCCAAGTACATGGTTGAAGGCAAGGGCGGTGTGTTCCCAACCACCAACTTCGAGCCTCTGCCTGTCGCCCTGGCAGTACAGAACCTGAGCACTGCTTTGACTCACGTGTCTCACAACAGCGTGATGCGTACTATCCACCTGTCTGATGCTCACTTTACCCGTCTGAGCCGCTTCCTGGCCGGTCCGGAAAATAATGGTCATGCTTTCGGTGCTATCCAGAAAGCCTTCGTTGACATGCAGGTACGTAACAAGCAACTGGCTAGCCCGGTTTCATTCGATGGTGTTCAGATTGCCGGTAATATTGAAGACACTTTCACCAACCTGAAACTGGCTTCTGACAATCTGGTTCAGATTGTTGATAACACCAACACCATCTATGGTCTGGAGCTGCTGCACTCTACTCAAGCTGTTGATCTGCGCAAGATGCACGATAAGAGCTTGAAGCAGGGTAAAGCCACAGGCGCCATGTATGAAGCTTATCGTCAGAAAGTGCCTTTCGTAAGCAAGGATCGTCCTTTCACTCCTGATATTCAGGCGTCACACGACTTTATTGCCAACTACTGATAGAAGAGCGGGGCAGGTCACTGCCCCGCAACAGGAAGCCCAAGATGTTGAAGATGATATCCACTGTTCTTGTAGCCTGCGCCTTGATGCTGCCTGGAGCGGCCAACGCCATGAAGATCAAGGACTACCATAAAGAAGTCATGACGACTGAAAATGGTCGTATTGATTGCGCCGCCTGCCATGGTGACGCTAAGCGCAAGACTATTCCCGATGCGACAGCCTGTGAAGCCTGCCACGGTACTCCTGAAGACGTTGCCAAGCAGACTGCACGTCCGGCCAACGCCGGTCATGATGTTGAACCCAACCCCCATGACAGCCTGCACTATGGCACGGACTTGCCATGTACTTACTGCCATCAGGAGCACAAAGAGAGCAAGGTTTATTGCAATCAGTGCCATGAGTTCACTTATCCAGCAATGAAGCGCTAAGTCGGCGGTTCGAGTCTCCCTGTATTTTTGGATTGGACCCCGTCCGTTTTTTCCACCGCAGCCAAGGCTGCGGTTTTTTTTTGGATAAAAAAGGTCTGCCAAAAGAGCAGACCGGGACGACACCAAAATAAGCGTTTAAGCAAAGCGTCAATGGATGTGGAACCAAGTTCAGTGTGCGCTTTGTAAATTAACCTAAGCTGAAATCACCTGAGTGCCTGGCCACGATTGAGGGCGATAAGCTTATCCAAGATCCGCTCACCATCCATGCGTATGCCATTGTGCTCATACTCAGAGGTCAACCAATACTTGAGGTTGCCCACCTTGGCGGCGGTTTCCAGGCTGTAGGCCTGCTCGACATACATATCTTCGCTGTAGATGGCAGCGGCGACAGGTACGCGGTTGTTGGCGAGAATGTTAGGGTCATAGAGTGAGGGCCAATCGGCTTTGGCGGCCAGCAATTCGGCGCAGGCTTTCAGCGGCTTGAGGTTGGCAAACTGTTCGAACATCCAGGGATAAATCATCTCACCACTGAAAAGCAGCTCTTTGGCGTCCGGGGCAAAAGCCGGATATTCGGCCCGCACCCTGTGGGCAGCCCAGTTGGCGGCTTGCTGCTGGCAGTAGATGGACTCGTGCATGATGGCAAACAGTGGGTTGGTATTGTAATCCAGCATTTGGCAGAACTGCGCCTCAAACAGAGGATTCAGTGCCTTGCCACTTGGGGTATCTATCAAGGCTTGCTCCAGCAGATAGTAGACGGCCTCCGGCCCTTGCTCCATGCCTAAGTTGACCCCCAAAAGTTGCAGCATTTCCTGGGTCAGCCGCTCTCCTGTAGCCAGGCGCGCATCATGGTTATTGATAAAGTCTCTGAGCTCGACCAATAGGGCTTTGGCATCCTTGAAGCGGGCAAAGAAATCCTGGTTTTTGGCCAGCAAGCGCTGATAAGTTGCCCGGTAAACTTCGGCTGCGGGGCGCTCAAGGGAAGGGATACCGCCGGTAATATAGGCTTCCTTGAGTCCTTGCGGTGCGGCGCTCAGGTATCTGAGTACGCAAAAACCACCGAAACTCTGACCAAGAATGCTCCAGGGAGTATCAGGACTAAGTTGCGCCCGAATCGCCTCGGCATCGCGGATGATGTTGTCGGCGCGAAAATGGCTCAGATACTCGGCCTGCTCGTCAGGCGTCATGCCGTCCAGCGTCTTGAAGCTGACCGGACTTGAAAGACCAGTACCGCGCTGATCCAACAAGAGTACCCTATACTCCTTGAGTGCTCTTTTAATCCAGCCACCATTGGCAAGGGGGCGGGCGGCACCAAAGCCAGGGCCACCCTGAAAGAACACCAAGAGTGGCAGGGTCGCGGCGTTATCTTGGGTGCCGATAAGCTGCCGGGCAAAAATTTGCAGTTGTTCCCCGGTGGGATGCTGATAATCCAGTGGCAGAGAGAAGAAGTGTTTGCGGCTCAGGATGCCAGCAAGACGGCTGTCTGTTATCATGTAGGGCCTTGGGCTTGATAGTGGATGGCTCAAAATTGTATACAAAAATCCCTGCGCTGCAAACCGGCGCCAGAAAAGCCGCCTATCTGGCGCTTTCCTGCCCGGGATCAATTTTTCTGTTGCAGGGTTGATGGATCATGCACCGAGACGATCTATCGATCATGGAACGATAACAGCCTGCGAGTGTGTGTAATGAAATACCAGATCATCCCAGTGACCCCTTTCCAGCAGAATTGCAGCCTCATCTGGTGTGAGAAGAGTGGCAAAGCCGCTGTGATAGATCCAGGTGGTAACCATGAGCGCATCATGGATGCCCTGGCGCAGCACGGCCTGCAGTTGCAATATATTCTTTTGACTCACGGCCACATAGATCATGTTGGTGCCGCCAAGGCTTTGGCCACCGAATGTGACGTGCAGATTATTGGCCCGCATATCGACGATAAATTTTGGCTGGAGAACCTGCCACGCCAAAGCCAGAACTTTGGTTTCCCGGCCTGCGCCGCCTTCGAGGCTGACCGCTATCTGGAAGATGGCGAAGAGGTTATCTTGGGCGAGCAGGCATTGCAGGTGTTTCACTGTCCGGGGCATACACCCGGGCATGTGATCTTCTTTGACCGCGAAGAGAACCTGGCTTGGGTGGGAGATGTCCTTTTCCGTGGCTCTATAGGCCGTACTGACTTTCCCGGCTCCAACTATCAGCAGCTGATTGACTCCATTCGTTACAAACTCTGGCCTTTGGGCGAGCAGGTCAATTTCATTCCCGGCCACGGCCCAATGTCGAGCTTTGGTGAAGAAAGGCGTAATAACCCCTTTGTTGCCGATCAGCTACTGGCCGATTGAGGCATTCCAGTCGCAACAGACCCGGGCATGCCCGGGTTTTTATTTGGCTAAAATTCACTCCATTATTGTTTTTTTACTACCAAACGTTTGCAAAGTGAGCCGGATCTCGGCATTAATAAGCCCTTTTTTGGTGTAGATCCGGTTTTTGTTATCAAAATCGGGGTAATTTAACCAATGTTTACATTTTGTGGAGATACTCCTATGCAACAGCGTTGGCATGCAGCAATATCTGCCGGTCTCTTGGCCACTGTCTGGTGTGGGGTTGCCGACACCTTTGGGCTGCTCACCTGGATAGGGTTTCTAGGATGCAGTACTTTCTTTGCTCAAGGACGCAGTGGTTTTGCCGGTCTGCTTCAGGCCTGGTGCACCAATACATCGGGAGTATTCTGGGCTTGGCTTATCATCAGTGGTAGTAGCTTCTTTGTCTCGCCGCTATTTGGCTGGATCTTCACAGGTATAGCCACCAGTGCCATGTGCCTGCAGGCCTGTTTCGGTAAACTTAACTTTATTCCCGGTGCCTTTATTGGTTGTTGCATCACCTTTGCCATGTCGGCGGATATTACAGCTATTATGCCGCCCCTGCTGATTGGCGCCGTATTCGGTTATGCCATGAGTCGCTTGACCGACCTCATGGGCTATTGCCAAACCAGTCGCAGTCGTCAAACTCAAACAAAACCTCTGCCGGTCGAAAGGGCGGTGGAGTAATAGATTATATTGCCAGGATCCTGTCCCGGCTTTTAGCTTCGCGCTGAGGAGCACTGATGAAGCAGATCCAGTTTAGAAAAGTTGATGCCATGCTGATTAAGTTCAGTCTCAACGGTAAATTCTGGCTTGTGTGTTCGCTGGTTAGCGCCATAACCGTCGCTATCGCACTGGCTAACTGGTGGCAGTTGGATGCCAGTGTAACCCAGGGCGCTGAGGCGCGTTTACAAGCCAAAGCCGAGACCCTGCTACAGCTGGCGCCCAAGCAGGGGCGCGATCTTTGGCTACAGCAGCAAGGTCTTAGCCGTAATGAACCGCGCGCCGAGATCAAAGTTATGCTCAGTAGCCATGATGGTAACTACTGGCTCGGTGACAGCTTAACACTGCAAGAGCAAGAGATGCTCAGCAGGGCGAACTGGTTGCTGCTGTTGGCTTTTGTCGGGCTGTTGCCACTGTTTCAACTCAGCTATTGGATCTCCACCTCTCTCGGCGGCGGACTCTGGGATATGTATATGGCGATCAAACGCCTGGCTGACGGCGATTTGAGCTTTAGGCTCAATTTCTTCGGTACAGATGATTTCAGCCTGATAGCCCGCGAGATTGACCGCTGCGCCGATAACATGAGCGAAATGGTCACCGCCATCAGCAGTAATGCTGAAACCTTGTCGATGGCGGCTTCCGAATTTGCCGAGCAAGCCGCTGCCGGTGATGAGATGGGCAAAATTCAGTGGCAGTTTCTCGATACTGTGGCCACGGCGATGGAGCAGATGAGCAATGCCATTACCGAAGTGTCCCACAACGCCGCCGAAACCTCTTCCCAGACCCGGGACAATGCCTCTCAGATGGGCCAGGGTGCCAGACATATAGCAGAAACGGTTGCCAGCATAGGTGAGTTGTCGAGCCGGATTGCCGAGGCGTTCTCTTCGGTATCGCAACTGTCGCGGGAGGCTACCGAGATTGGCGCTGTGGTGACCACTATTGATGGCATTTCCGAGCAGACCAATCTGCTGGCGCTCAATGCCGCTATTGAGGCGGCCAGAGCCGGTGAACAGGGGCGTGGCTTTGCCGTGGTTGCCGACGAGGTGCGGACCCTGGCGGGACGAACCCAGGAAGCGACAGTGGAAATTCAACGTATGATAGAGGGTTTACAGGCGGGCAGCCGCAATTTGTCTCAGCTGACCGAGGCGATAGTGTCGCAGGCCGATGAAAGCCGCCAGGCGATCATTCAGGTGGGTACGGATGTTGAGGGGATGCGTGGCTCAGTGGATGCGGTATTTGATCGCAGCAGCCAAATCGCAGCCTCGGCCGAAGAGCAAAGCGTGTCGGCCCGGGAGATCAGCTCGCAGCTTGGCGATATCCGCAGCCACTCGGATCAGATGCGCCAGGCCAGCGAAAGGGCGATAGAGCTGAGTCAAAAACTGGCCCAGGCTTCAGCCTCTCTGACCCGGCTGTTGGCACAGTATAAAACCAGTTAAACGGGAGACAGTAGAGCCATAAAAAACGCCGGCATCATCAGATGTCGGCGTTTTGCGTTATAGCGTTTCCTGAGCTTTGTTTTTGCCTCAAGCGCGCCGCTTGCTGTGGTCAGCATCAGCAGCGCCATCAGCGCTCACAACCAGGTCAGCGAAAACAGCTCCAGATAGGCGCGTGATCCGAGGGCTTGTCGATGCCGCGAAGCGCGTAATCCACGTCGGCCTCACTCAAGCGGCTTGCCAGCGACTCGGTTGCCAGGATCACATCGATACGCAGGCCGCGGTTATCATCAAAGCCACGGCTGCGATAATCAAACCAGGAGTAGCGTTCGCTGCGCTGCGGGTGCAACTGGCGGAAGGTATCCACCAAACCCCAGTCCAGCAGGGTTTGCAACCATTCACGCTCTTCCGGCTGGAAGCTGCATTTACCCGTCTTCAGCCAACGTTTGGCATTGGCGTCGCCAATGCCGATATCCAGATCCAGCGGCGAGATATTGATATCTCCTATGATGGCAATATCCTGATCCGGGCTGAATGAGTTTTGCAGATACTGCATCAGATCGGCATAAAACTTACGCTTGGCCGGGTACTTGGTCTCGTGATTGATATTCTCCCCCTGGGGGAAGTAGCCGTTGATCACTGTCAGTACACGGCCGTTGTCCTGGATGAACTTGCCGGCGATAAGCCGGCGCTGGGCATCTTCATCGTCGGTGGGAAAGCCTTTTTGAACCTCAATGGGGGCCTGTTTGGATAACAGAGCCACACCATAGTGGGCCTTGCCACCGTGGAAATGTACCTGATAACCCATGGCTTCCACTTCGGCCAGAGGGAAGGCCTCGTCGTGCACCTTGGTTTCCTGCAGCCCTATGATGTCCGGTTGGTGGCTGTCTATCAACTGTTGCAGCTGATGCAGACGGGCTCTCAATCCGTTGATGTTGAAGGAAACGATTTTCATCAGGGCAGCACTCGTTTGAAGGGTTTAACGATAACACTCAGATAAACGCCGGCGGCAACATAAGGATCGGCATTGGCCCAGGCCTGGGCGGCTTCCAGCGATTCAAACTCGGCCACCACCAAAGAGCCGCTGAATCCTGCGTCCCCCGGGTTTTCACTGTCCACGGCGGGATGTGGACCGGCCAGCATCAATCGTCCTTCATCGGCCAGCTGTTGCAGGCGCTGTAGATGGGCCGGACGAGCGGCAAGACGTTTTTCCAGGCTGTTTTCAACATCTTGGGATGAGATCATATACCACATTATTTGAGTTCCTTGCGTTGCTCTTCGGGGATGTGTTTAAAGAGATAAACCACGGTTGCTATGGTGTTCAGCAGCGTCACTGCGGTCAAGCCAAAGACCTTGAAGTTGACCCAGGTTTCCTGACTCAGACTGAAGGCGACATAGATATTGATAATGCCGCAGACAATAAAGAAACTGACCCAGTACCAGGTGACTTGGGCCCATATCTTGTCGGCGACCTTGAGTTCTTGCCCCAGCATGCCCTTGAGTACAGGCTTATTCAGCAATTGGCTGACACCCAGACCCAAGGCGAACAGGGCATAGACTATGGTGACTTTCCATTTGATAAAGGTATCGTCGTGAAACACCAGAGTCAGGGTGCCGAATACGGCCACCATGGCAAAGGTGATGAGATGCATTTTCTCAAGCTTGCGGTACAAGAGATAGGTCACCACGAGTTGCAGCGCCGTTGCGGCTATCAGGGCGCCACTGGCGACGTAGATATCGTAAAACTTATAAACGGCGAAGAAGATGACCAGCGGCAGGAAATCCAGCAGTTGTTTCATAGTAATCAGACTGAGTGAAAATTGCCTGTGAGTTTAGCACGGCGGGCTTTGAGGGATAAACCTCTTCGGCCCTTGCGTGGGTCAGTGCACAATTATTACAGGGAACCTGAGTTGATCTTGCCGGTCTCCGGGATAATTTCCACTATCACCCAGGCCCGGCCTCGTTTATGCAGGCGAATGGTTCTGTCATCGACCCAGGGACGACCACCTCTACGACCGGTAAATTTGACCACGACAGTCACGTCATCGGTGAACTTGCGAAAGAAGTCGATATCTATCTCCTCAATCTCCAGGGTGACATCTGTCATCTGTAGATTGAGCATATGGCGCTGCACAGAGGCGGCGATATAGTAACTTTTCAGCACCTCCTTCATAGGGTCGTCGACATACAGGCTCGCCTTCTCGACATCCTTATCTACGTAGATGGCCTGAAAGAATCCCAGGGCGACTTGCTCTGGGGTATCTATGGTGGCTTGACTCGGGTCATCATTGCAGCCAAATAGGCCGAGCAGACAAAGAAAAAGCAGATATCTCATAGTGTTGACCCTGGTGATTGGTGCCAAACAGTATCGTTTTTTTTAGCATTTATCGCAAGCCGCTGCCTCGGGCTTGACGGGATCGGCGATCCTGTGGCATATAGAAAGGGTAGTATAAAGATTCTTATCCACAGAATCTGTGGACAAGTGTGTTGAAGACTCAATAGATACTTCCTAAGCGATTGATATCGTCGTTAAATTGTCGCTGGTCAATTTTTGACGCTTGGCGTTTTCCCCTATCAATTTCTTCCCTGATTACTTATTTCTGACTTAATCATCCCTGGCGTAAATGATCCTTTGCGTCGAATTTGTACAGCATTTGCTGATAAAAGCCGCAGTCAGTCCATAATACCGTTTAAATAACAAAATCAAACTGCTGAAGCGAATGGGCTATGGCTACCGGATATCAAATACTTCCTTTTGACTGTCAGAGTGGCATTCCCCGGAGAGCCGCGATGAACCAAAAAAAAGCGCCTGCAGTAGCAGACGCTTTTGAATTGGCTATAGGCCGTTAATCGTTCTGGGTGGCCTGAATGGCGGTCAGGGCGATGGTGTAAACAATATCATCCACCAGGGCGCCGCGGGACAGATCGTTCACCGGCTTACGCATACCTTGCAGCATAGGACCTATGCTGATCAGATCGGCGCTTCGTTGAACGGCCTTATAAGTGGTGTTACCCGTGTTGAGATCCGGGAACACAAACACAGTCGCCTTACCGGCAACCGGGCTGTCCGGCGCCTTGGAGCGAGCCACGTTGGGCATTACCGCAGCGTCGTATTGCAGTGGGCCGTCAATCACCAGATCCGGACGCTTCTCTTTGGCAATCCGGGTGGCTTCACGCACCTTATCCACATCCGAGCCTGTACCTGAGTCACCGGTTGAGTAGCTGATCATCGCCACTCTGGGCTCAATGCCGAAGGCTTTGGCCGACTCGGCCGATTGGATGGCGATATCGGCCAACTGCTCGGCATTGGGATCCGGGTTGATGGCGCAGTCACCATATACCAGCACTTGATCCGGCATCAGCATGAAGAAGATGGAAGAGACCAGGCTGGAGCCGGGCGCTGTCTTAATCAGCTGCAGTGGCGGACGAATGGTGTTGGCCGTGGTATTGACCGCACCGGAAACGATACCGTCCACTTCATTCTGGGCCAGCATCATGGTGCCCAGCACCATGTTGTCTTCCAACTGTTCACGGGCAACTACTTCGGTCAGGCCCTTGTGACGGCGAAGATCCAGCATAGGTTCGACATAGCGATCACGCACTTCATCGGGATCGATAATCTCGACACCTTCTCCCAGAATAACGTCCTGCTGGGCTGCGATACGCAGAATTTCATCGCGTTTGCCAAGCAGTACGCAGCGGGCAATGCCACGCTCGGCGCAGATGGCGGCGGCTTTGATGGTGCGCGGCTCATCGCCTTCAGGCAGTACCACTGTCTTGTGCGCTGCGCGAGCCAGCTCGGTAAGCTTGTAGCGGAAAGCCGGTGGCGACAGGCGGTGCTCGCGAGGCGAGTTTTCGGTGACGCTTTCTATCCAGCTCTGATCGATATGACCGGCAACGTATTCCTGTACCAGTTCAATACGCACTGCATCGTCCACAGGGACTTCGTGGTCAAAGCGTTGAATATTGAGTGAGGTCTGCCAGGTATTGGTGTCGATAAGGAACACAGGCAGGCCGGTTTCAAAAGCTTGTTCACACAAAGCCATGATCTCGGGCTCAGGTTCATAACCGCCACTCAGCAGCAAGGCACCAATTTTGACGCCGTTCATCGCCGCCAGACAGGCTGAAACGATAACGTCGGAGCGATCGCCAGAGGTGACCAGCAGCGAGTCTGTCTTGATGTGCTGCACCATGTTGGGAATCGAGCGGGCACAGAAGGTTACCTTGCGCAGACGGCGAGTGTTCATCTCACCGGCATTGATGATGCGGGCGCGCAGGTGCTTGGCTAAATCAGAGGCCCTGGGGGACACCAGATCCAGGTTATAAGGCACGCTGCCGAGGATCCTCAGTGGGCTCTTGCCCGGCAACTGGAACATACCGGCAGTATCGCTGCGCTGAACACCCTGATGGTCGAATACTTCAGACAGATCCGGACGGGCACGGCCTTCGTCGTCCACAGGCGCACCAATCTTGTTGATGATGGCACCGATAAGGCGTTTGTTCTTGTTGCCACCCCAGGAATTAAAGGCGATTTCGAGGCGGTTCATCAGTCCGGTCGGGCTGTCGTTGCCTGGGGTTGCCACAAAGATCACATCGGCGTCGAGCGCCTTGGCAATGGCATAATTGACATCATCGGCAAACGGATGGCTACGGGTGTGCACCAGGCCTTCGATGATCAGGGTTTCAGTGTTGTCGGCAATTTCACTGGCGCGGGCGATGATTTGCTCCATCAGCACATCTGTCTGATCGGCACGGATCAGCGCTTCGGCGTGGATCATCTCAAACGGTTCAAGCGGGTTGACCGTAGGGGATTTGCTGAGGATGGTGGTTGAACGCTCAGGGCCGTGGTCCTGCGGGCGCAACTGGGAAATGGGTTTAAAGAATTGCACTTTAACGCCGTGGCGTTCCAATGCGCGAACCATCCCCAGGCTGATAGACGTCAGGCCGACGCCTGTGCCTATGGGGATCAACATAATGTTACGGGACATAAAAACCTCTTCGGAGTCGATGGTTTTCCGGTGAATCTTGTAAAGTCAAAAACATGAAAGCCGCCAGGTTAACCCGGCGGCTGATTGGTCATATTATTCTTCTATCAAACTAATAGCGTCTTCGGCGATGACCCACTCTTCATTGGTGGGAATGACCATGGCCAGAGTGCCTTCATCTTTAGTGATAATTCCGCCATTGCCGAAGCGGGCGGCCAGGTTGCGTTCATCATCGACCTGGAAGTTGAAGATGGACAGTAGTTCCAGCACTTTCTTGCGGATAATGTCGGAGTTTTCACCTATGCCGCCGGTAAAGACCACGGCATCCAGACGGCCCAATGGCACAGTGTAGGAGGCGATGTATTTTGCCAGACGATAGCAGAAGATTTCCAGTGCCAGTGTCGCACCTTTGTGACCTTCGGCATATCCTTCTTCGATACCACGGCAATCATTGGTCAGTTCGCTGATCCCCAAAAGGCCACTTTGCTTGTTCAGCAGGTTGTTGACCTCTTCCAGGGTGTAGCCCAACTGGTGTACCAGATGATAGATGATGGAGGGGTCGATATCGCCGCAGCGGGTTCCCATCACCAAGCCTTCCAGTGGTGTCAGGCCCATGGAAGTATCCATGCTCTTGCCACCTTTAACTGCCGTAACCGAAGCGCCGTTGCCCAGGTGAGCACAGATCACATTGGTATCAGCCAGCTCTTTACCCAGCACCTTGGCCGCTTCGCGGCTGACAAACAGATGGCTGGTGCCGTGCATACCGTAACGACGAATGCCGTGTTCACGGTAAAGCTTATAGGGCAAGGCGTAGACAAAGGCGTGCTCAGGCATACTCTGGTGGAAGGCGGTGTCAAACACGGCAACCTGAGGCAGGCTTGGGAACGAGGCCATGGCAGCACGAATACCTATCAGGTGCGCCGGGTTGTGCAGCGGTGCCAGTGAGGCACAGTCTTCGATACCTTTAATCACCTGATCGTCAATGATAACCGAGCGGGTGAATTTTTCGCCGCCGTGCACGATACGGTGACCCACCGCCAGGATCTGTGACGCCAGTTCAGGCAGGGGAGCCAAAATCTGGTTTACAATAAACTCCACGGCTTCACGGTGCGCGGTAAATGCGCCCAGTGCGGCTTCATGCTTTTCGCCATTGTGTTTCCATTTGATGCGGGAGTTTTCCAGACCAAAGCACTCGGCCAGACCTGAGATTTGATCATCGCCCGTGAGTGCATCCATGACTGCAAATTTCAAAGAAGAGCTGCCGCAATTTAGAACCAATACCAGTTTTTTAGACATGTTAAAAACCTTTCGCCGTTTTTAATTAATGAGTTACGGGTGAACTGGACTCGCCTGTAACCTGTTTCACTGTGTTCCTGCCGTCAAGCCGTTGTTGGGGCCGAATAGGGAACTGTGCTAAGGTAAAAGCAATATTATGCTTGTTTTCAGGTGCCTTGATTGAGCCTTAACTTTCTCAAAACCGTGAGGGAAGGTCATCGTTATATGAAGACCTGGCCCATGGTCAGACAACTGGGTTTCTTTTTTCCTGAGTTTCGCGTTATTCGTGCCACTCAGTTGGCGTTGCAATTGATGCCTGTGTTGGCCATGCTATCGGCTGCCGCGCCACTCTATTTCTATGGTTGGGACTATCTGCCCCAGGCCATTGCTATCTTTCTGTTCTTTCTCAGCCTGCCTTTGCAGGGCTATCTGTGGCTGGGTTGGCGTGCTCGCCATCCCTTGCCGCTGTCCTTGCTCGATTGGGGTAATCAACTCAATGCCAAGCTTTCCGGGCTTGGGGTAAGCAGCCGCCCTTTAGGGGCCAAGGCCTGCTATATGGATATGGCGCAGATCCTCAAATTGGCCTTTGAACGTCTCGACGCCGGATTTTGGGAAGAGCTCTGAATCAGTAGTCGGCGTTGATCCCTTTCTGAATAAATATAGCCTTTATTCGCTCCATGGTTTCGCGATTCGGTGGCGACACGCCGTCGAGTTCATAGTGCTCACCCATAGCTTCCCACTTGTGTTTGCCCAGTTCGTGGTAGGGCAGCAACTCTACTTTTTCCACATTGGTCATTGGCTTGATGAACTTTGCCAGTTTTTCGGCCGAGGCTTCATCGTCTGTATAGCCGCCGACAACCACGTAACGGATCCAGGTTTTCTGGCCTCGTTGTGCCAGATATTCGGCAAACTGCAATGTTCGCTGATTACTGACCTTGGTGAGATCTATATGCTTGGCATCATCCATCTGTTTGATGTCCAGCAGCACCAGATCTGTGTTATCCAGCAACTGGTCAATTACTTCTGTGTACTTACGAACAAAGCCGTTGGTATCCAGACAGGTGTGTATGCCTTCGGCCTTACAGGCTTTGAATAGCTCGGCAACGAATTCTGCCTGCAACACGGCTTCACCACCGCTGGCGGTCACGCCACCACCGCTGGCTTCCAAAAAAGGTCGGTAGCTGACTATCTGTTCCATCAGCTCCGCGACCGTCACTTCCTTGCCGCCATCCAGATCCCAGGTGTCGCGATTGTGACAGTATTTACAGCGCATCAGGCAACCCTGCATAAAGGCGATAAAGCGAATGCCGGGACCATCTACTGTGCCAAAGGATTCCACCGAGTGGATCCGTCCTTTTACTGTCATGTGCTCTCCTTGGAATGGCTGCAGCGGCGGCCGCTGCAGCCTGGTTTCAAACGTGAATTACAGTGCTTTGGTGAAAGTACGGGTAATCACGTCTTGCTGCTGCTCAGGGGTCAGTGAGTTGAAGCGCACTGCGTAGCCTGAAACGCGTATGGTCAGCTGTGGATACTTGTCAGGGTTGACGACAGCATCTTCCAGCATTTCACGGTTCATCACGTTGACGTTCAGGTGCTGACCACCTTCATGGCCTGGCTTGTGGGCGAAGTATCCGTCCATCAGCGCGGCCAGGTTGGTGCGGCGGGCATCTTCATCTTTACCCAGTGCATTGGGCACAATGGAGAAGGTGTAAGAGATACCGTCCTGAGCGTGAGCGAAGGGCAGCTTGGCCACTGAGGTCAGTGAAGCGATAGCGCCTTTTTCGTCACGGCCGTGCATTGGGTTGGCTCCCGGGGCAAATGGTGCACCAGCACGGCGACCATCCGGAGTGTTACCTGTCTTCTTACCATACACCACGTTGGAAGTAATGGTCAGGATTGACTGGGTTGGGATGGCGTTGCGGTACATCTTTTTGTCACGAATTTTGGCCATAAAGCCTTCGACCAGCATGCAGGCGATGTCATCAACACGGGCGTCGTTGTTACCGAACTTGGGATAATCACCCTCGATTTCGAAGTCTACGGCAATACCGTTTTCATCGCGAACCGGTTTCACCTTGGCATACTTGATGGCAGACAGGGAGTCGGCAGCAATAGATAAACCGGCGATACCACAGGCCATGGTGCGACGTACGTCTCTGTCATGCAGCGCCATCAGCGCGGCTTCGTAGGAGTACTTGTCGTGCATGTAGTGGATGGTGTTCAGCGCAGTGACATACTGAGTTGCCAACCAGTCCATCAGGCCATCGAGACGGCTCATGACGTCATCATAGTTGAGCACTTCGTCTGTGATAGGATCTGCCTTGGGAGCGACCTGAATTTTCAGCTTTTCATCCACACCGCCGTTGATGGCGTACAACATGGTCTTGGCCAGGTTGGCACGGGCACCAAAGAACTGCATGTGTTTGCCGACAACCATGGGGCTCACGCAGCAGGCGATGGCGTAGTCATCAGACTCGAAGTCAGGACGCATCAGGTCATCGTTTTCATACTGGATGGAGCTGGTGTCGATAGACACTTTGGCACAGTATTTTTTGAATGGCTGAGGCAGCTGCTCGGACCAAAGCACAGTGATGTTTGGCTCTGGGCTTGGGCCCATGTTGTACAGGGTGTGCAGGAAGCGGAAGCTGGTCTTGCTCACCAGTGGACGACCGTCCAGACCTATACCACCGATAGATTCGGTAGCCCAGATTGGGTCGCCGGAGAACAGCTCATCGTATTCAGGAGTACGCAGGAAGCGCACCATACGCAGCTTCATCACGAAATGGTCGATCATCTCCTGAGCCTGCTCTTCGGTGAGCACGCCGTTTTTCAGATCGCGTTCGATATAAACGTCGATGAAGGTTGAAGTACGGCCCAGAGACATGGCGGCGCCGTTTTGGCTCTTCACCGCAGCCAGATAGCCGAAGTAGGTCCACTGGATGGCTTCTTTGGCATTCTTGGCAGGGCCGGAGATGTCATAACCGTATTTGGCTGCCATCTTTTTCATCTTGCCCAGCGCTCTGTGCTGCTCGGCAATCTCTTCACGTAACTGGATAACGTTGCTCAGATCTTCACCGGCTTCCATTTGAGCCTGCAGTGAAGTGAACTGGGCAACCTTGTCTTTCATCAGGTAGTCGATACCGTAGAGGGCTACGCGGCGGTAGTCACCAATGATACGGCCACGACCGTAGGCATCGGGCAAACCTGTCAGTACACCTGACTTACGGCAAGCGAGGATTTCCGGAGTGTAAACATCGAACACGCCCTGGTTGTGGGTCTTACGCAGTTCGGAGTAGACATATTTGATTTCAGGATCCAACTCGCGATCATAGGCGGCGCAGGAGCCTTCAACCATGCGGATACCACCGTTGGGCAGCATGGCGCGTTTGAGTGGCGCATCAGTCTGCAAACCAACAATGGTTTCCAGTTCCTGATTGATGTAGCCGGCATCATGGGAATCTATGGTAGAGACTTTGTCTGTATCAAAGTCGACCGGAGCGTGGGTGCGGTTTTCCTGCTTGATGCCTTCCATGACTTTGTCCCACAGGGCTGTGGTCGCAGTGGTGGGGCCAGCCAGGAAAGACTCATCACCTTCATAGGGGGTGTAGTTCTTCTGGATAAAGTCACGTACATTGACTTCGGTCTTCCAATCGCCGGGAACAAAGCCTTCCCATGCGCTTGCAAACAGCTCAGTTTTCTCGGTCATAGTACTCATACCTTCTAGTTGAGATAAAGTTACTTGCTGGCCTCGCTACCTTGCTTGGCCAGCAAGGGACGGCGATACACAAACCAGTAAGTCAACCCTACAAATAAAGCTCCCCCCACGATATTACCCAGAGTGACGGGAACCAGATTATGGAACACGAATTGGCTCCATGTGAGATCGGCAAACTGCTCGGGGCTGACCCCGGCGCTTGTCCAGAATTCAGTGCCGGCCATATTTTTGCTGATAATGGCCATAGGAATAAGGAACATGTTGGCGATGCAGTGCTCAAAGCCTGCGGCGACAAACATAGCAACCGGTAGCACCACGGCCAGCAGCTTGTCAGTGACCGAGCGACCGGCATAGGCCATCCATACCGCCAGACACACCATGATGTTACACATGATCCCGAGGGCAATAGCCTGGGTAAAGTCATGGTGCAGTTTCGCCTGGGCGGTTTTCATATAGCCTAGGCCTATTAAACCGTGGCCGGCATCATAGTGTTTGGCGGTGATCATCAGGCCTACCAGTAGCATGGCGCCGATAAAGTTGCCCAGATAGACCAGCCCCCAGTTACGCAGTAAGGCTTTGGTGGTGACCCGTTTGCTGGCTCTGGCAGTAATGGTTAATACTGTTGAGGTGAAAAGTTCGCCGCCCAGTACCACCACCAACATCAGGCCCAGGCTGAAGCACAGACCGCCGATGAGTTTGTTGAGACCGTAGGGAAGGGCGCTGCCGCCGGCAGTGGCGACGACATAGAAGATAAACGCGAGGCCAATAAACACCCCCGCAGTCATGGCCAGCAACAAGGTCGACTGGGTATCACGGCCGATTTTGACGACGGCCGCATCCTCGACCTTCTGCGCAGTATTGGCAGGGGTTGATGCATCAAATGGGCTAGGACTGTTGTTCATAGTTGCCTTCTTTCGCTCATTTGGTGGCTGGCCACCGGTTTAGGTTATAAAGTTCATTTATCGCTTATTCTATAGTGATGGCTGCGAGCCATCGAGTTCATCAACTATAAGCAATGTGTAATTAAATTACGTGATTTAGATCAATTTAACCGCTGATTAATCTAAATTATGAAATTAAACTACGTTTTGCTACTCTTTTTTGTCTAAAATTTCCTTGAAATAATTCACCGAAATTCGAGTTGTCTTCCAGTGTCATCTACCAAGGTTTGTGCTTTTAATTGGTTTTTGGTCCAAGTATAAGCTTGTAACACGTTATAAAAGTCCAGTCTGTGCTCTTGCTCGCGGTGAATGGCTGCAAACAGAAATGTTGACCTTTCCCGTGTTGTCGCAATCCTCGCCTTCTTTGACTTACAGAGCCTTGATGAGGTTTTAGTGACCTCTGGGGAACTGTGTAAAGAATCGCCTCACATGTATTGAACCTTAAAATTGGTCTTACCAATTTACCATAAAAATATTAACACAGAGCCGTGCTGTCGGCATCTGATATCGGCCTTTACCCATAGGGAAAAGCTAAATTTTGCGAGCAGGTTAACAATTGTATGTCATTGCGTCGACGCGGGGGGAGCTGGCGCCAGTTTATTTCAGTAAAGGCTTATGCCTGTGGCCTCACAAACCCATATCAAAACTTGATTCGGGTCTTGATTTTTGGGCTGTTGTGACCCGCCTGGGAGCAGGCTCAGGGCTGTGAGTCCTGTCATGGTTCATTAGGCATGCAGTCAAAAAGTTAACGGAATATCATCAGGTAACCGGGTGGTAACTTTATCCAACAACCAAAGCGTAACTTGCGTCATGCCTTGGCACTCGAGGGAAGAGTTGATTAGAATCAAGGCTTTCTTTTGCTGTCACGCTCCATTTCAAGGAGCTATCCAAGGAGGCCGTTATGCCACCCATGGCACGTCTGGCCATCATACTTACCCTGATTTATGCCCTGTTTTGGGCTCTTGGGCCCTTGTTGACCGATATAGGGATCTGGGGAGCACAAGCTGATTATTACGGCCTGCCTTTGTGGTTTTGGCTGTCCTGTATTCTGACTCCATTATGTTTCATTCTGGGGCTCTTCTACCTGTTTGGCCGGGGAGGGCATAAAGAGTGACCACCCTTATCCCCGTATTGGTTTATCTGTTGCTCAGCCTGGTGTTGACCCGCTTTATTGCCGCCAGACAAGACAAGGCCAGCCTCTATCAGGATAAGGCGGCGCGCTTTTTTATCGGTGGCCGTTTTCTCAATGGCCCCATGTTGGCCTTGACGCTGGTGGCCACCTATACCAGCGCCAGCTCTTTTATCGGTGGTCCGGGCGCCGCTTACAAGATAGGTTTGGGCTGGGTATGGCTTGCCTTGATCCAGGTGCCGGTTGCCATGCTGACCCTGGGAGTGTTGGGGCCGAAAATTCTCGCGGCCAAGGCGCCTTACGCCACTTTGATTGAGTGGTTGGATGCTCGCTTTGAGCATAAAGGAGTCAGCATGTTGGCGCTGGGCTCCTTGGTGCTTGGATTTGTCGCCATGATTACGGTGCAGTTTATCGGTGGCGCCAGGTTGTTTGCCGGCGTCAGCGGTATCGACTACAGCTTGGGGCTGGCTCTGTTTGTGGTGACTGTGCTGGCTTACACCCTGAGCGGAGGTTTTCGGGCGGTGACCATCACTGATGCCTTTCAGGGGATAGTGATGCTGCTGGGGCTATTGCTGCTGTTTTTCACCCTGCTTGGCCATGGGGGGATGACAGAGTTGATGTCCAAGGTGGCCAGTGAAGACCCGGCATTGTTGCAACCCCACGGCAATGAAGGACAACTGGGCTGGCCCATGATGCTGTCGTTTTGGGTGCTTATCTGTTTTGGCACGCTTGGGTTGCCACATACTGTGGTGCGTTTGCTGGCGGTTAAAAATACCCAGGCGCTCAAGAAAGGTATTATTTGGGGCACCCTTATCAGTGTCTTGATGACACTGTTACCGCATCTCATTGGATTGATGGGGCGGGCGCTTTATCCCGATTTGCAAGTACCGGATGAGATCATGCCAACTTTGATCTCCGGACTGTTTTCGCCACTTTTGGCCGGGGTGCTGCTGGCGGCGCCCATTGCCGCCGTGATGTCGTCGGTGGACTCTATGTTGCTGCAGGCGGCGGTCAGTCTGGTGCGGGATGCCTGGGTTAAAGTCAGGCCACAAACCTCGGCGCAAAGCCAGCTGCGTTTGAGTCGCATTGCCATGTTGATGATTGCTGCGCTCGCCTGCTACTGGGCGCTGGAGCCTCCGGCCATGATAGTCTGGCTCAATCTGGCGGCTTTCGGTGCGCTGCAGGCGGTGTTTCTCTGGCCAATTTTAGCGGCGGTATTCTGGCCTTCATTGACTGGCAACGCCGTATTTGCCGCGATGATTTCCGGATTGCTGAGTTATGGAATGCTGCAATGGCAGGCCTTGCCTTTACCATTTCATATTCACCCTGTGGTCCCGGCCTTGCTGGTTTCACTCTTGGCCATGTTGGGCTGCCATGCATGGTTGTCTGCGCGAGCGGTTTTGGCGGTAGCGCCGGATAAGGCAGAGTAAAGAGCTATGCTTGATTGTTGAGTAAGGGATGAAACAAAAAAAGCGCAGTCATTGACTGCGCTTTTGGCTATTAAAGCGCTTATCAGAAACGGATCTGATAACCCGCGTAGACTACGCGGCCGATAATGTTGTGGGTATCGGCGTCATAACCTGGGTAGGACAGCTCATAGTTAACCGTAGGCATGGCATCGAACAGGTTACGGGCACCGACCGTGACTTTACCGAACTGGTCAAAGTCATAGTTCATGGCCAGATCCCAAGTGGTGAAGGAACCAAAGTCCTGCTTGTCGATGTTGGCAGCTTGCTGCTGTGGTGTTTCACCGGCATAGGAGTCGATGTACTTGGCGATCAGCGAGGCGCTGAAGGCATCGTACTCATAGCTAAAGGTGGAGTTGAAACGCAGCTCAGGATATCCCTTGGTACCCAGCACGTCGTAACGTGGATCGACCGGACTGGCTTGCTCTGTGTACTCCAGTGCATAGGTGCCGTCCAGGGCAAATTTCAGACTGCCGTAGTTACCCAGCTCGAAGCGCGAGCTGAAAGAGACGTCCAGACCCGAGGTTTGCACCCCGTCCATGTTGATGTAACCGGCGCCAATCTCTTCAATCTTGCCGTCGGTATCACGCTTCACATAGACATATTTAGGATCGTAGGCACCGAGACCTGTAGTGGCCTCCAGATCCAGGATAGTCTGGGCACCGACATAGCTGACCTGGTTGCTGATCTCAATGTTGTAGTAGTCCACAACCAGAGAGATATCATCTGTGATGTTCCACACAGCACCGAAGGCATACTGATCAGACTCTTCAGGTTTCAGCTCCGGATTACCTGAGCTCTTGCGCAGATACTGAGTTGACTCACACACATCGGCCCCTTCGCGTTGGTCAGGCGGTAGCATCTGACAACCTTTGGTGTCGATCACTCGGTCATAACTGGTAGCAGCTTCGCCCAGCAGATCATCCAGTGACGGAGCACGGAAGCCCTGGCCGTAAGAGGCGCGCAGGACCAGGTTATCCAACAACTGGTAACGCAGGTTGATAGAGCTGGACAGCTGGCCTTCATCCGGCAGGCTGTATTGGTCATAACGGCTGGCCAGTTTAACGTTCAGATCGTCGGTGACCGGCAGTTCCAACTCAACGAAGGCAGCCTTGTAGTTACGCTCACCGGCAGAGTCGCCACCGTAAGTACCCAGTACTTTGCCGGCAGCTTGCTGCGCATCGCGGCGATCGCTGAATTCCATCTTCTGGTACTCGGCGCCCACAGCGTAACCTATGTCACCGCCTGGCAGGGCGATAGGTGCCAGGGCTGCCCAGGAAATGGCTGTTGCTGTGGTCTTGGAATCCGCCTGACGGGTGGCTGTGTGCAGGAAGCTGTCCAGGGTTGCCTGAGTGGCATTACCGCCCAGAACAAATGGGTTATAAAGCCCGGCATCGACGGCTTGCTGCAGGTTGTCTTCAAACACATAAGAGTCTGTGCTTATATCCACCTGCTGATCAGAGTACTGTACGTACCAGTTCAGTGAACCGGCATCCAGCTCCAGGTTCAGCCCTGTCACCACGTCAACAACATCGGATTTGAACGTCGTGCTGCGATCGGCCACGCCTGTCAGACGGTGGTAAGCCTGTACTTCAGTTGCACCGGCTGTGCCATAAGTTGGGTTCAGTGGGTTGTCGGCTGCGATAAACAGGTTAGGGGTCCACAGTGCGGTTGAAGAAGTGGTGGACTTGTCACGCATCACAATCGCCTGACCGAACCACTCCAGATTATCGGTGATCTTGTAAGTCAGGTTGCTGAACAAGGAGTCTTTGGTCTGGTCCGGCAGATAATCGGTACCATCAAACATACTGTAGCCACAACGTGGACCATCTTTACTCTGAACGATTTGATCGGCGGGGCAGTCTTTACCTGGAACATAGTCACCAGTGTAGCTTGGCGTCTCAAAGGTTCCATCTTCTTTTTTGCCTGGGCGAGCAGCTACAGGGCGCCAGGTGCCTTCCGGTGCATACAGAGAACTGCGACCATAAGCTTTATCCCAGTTGGCAGTGAGATGTTCACGCTGGCCACCCTTGAGAGGATCAAACTTCTTATGCTCTATGATAACCAGACTGCTGCTCTTGTCGCTGGTGTTACCAAAGGTCATCGACGCCGACATTTCATCACGGCCACCCTGAGTCGGGTTGGCGAATTTCAGATCAAATCCGAGGCCATCATAATTTTTCTTCAGAATGATGTTGATTACACCGCCAATGGCATCGGAACCATAGATGGCTGATGCACCGTCACGAAGAATTTCAATACGCTCGATGGCGTCCATGGGGATTAGGTTAAGGTTGGTTGCATCGGCACCGAAGGTGGCTGATGGTGCAATCCGGCGGCCATTGATCAGGGTCAGGGTACGGTTTGAACCCAGGCCTCGCATGCCTGAGCTGGCGTGGTTACTGGCAGAGCTACCAGCGTCGCTGATAAAGCTGCCCGCCGTATTGTATGGCATTTGTGCCAGTACCGCAGAAACATCTGTCAGACCGGTTTTGGCTATGTCTTCAGAACTCATTACCGTCACCGGCAGTGCCGATTCCATGTCGGTACGCTTAATGCGCGAGCCGGTAACTTCGATGCGCTCCAGTTGTTGTTCGTTTTCGTTGGCTTGAACAGCGGGTAAGCTAAGAGAGGCAGCTGCAGCGCCGCCAAACAAGGCGAAGCGCACAGCTTTGCTGACACTGAGATTCATCATTTATATCCTTTTATGATATTTGTTTTATCTTTTTGTATTTATTAGGGCCGATAAAGAACAATTCGGCGACAAAATGTAACCATTAAGATACAAATAATACAAGTGGTTAAATGCTTATTGACTATCTTTTTGTTGTAATAAAGATGTAACCAAGTATTTTTAAATATTATTGATACAAAGGTTATTAAAATAAAAAACACAAAGAAAACAATGTTGCAACAATTGGCGAGAAATTAAGATGAGCAAATAATAAGCGGCGCGAATGCGCCGCTTATTTACAGGATTAAGTTCTGTTTAATCCAGTTTAGAAGGAATAGTTCAAACTAGTGTAGTAGAAGCGGCCGATGTTATCGTATGCAGCAGATCCTGCACTGGTTCCGGTTGAACCATAAGGCAAGTCCTTATCGAATAAGTTATCGATACCAAACTTGAGGGTTATGCCGGAATCAAATTGATAACCCAAAGCAACATCACTGATGAAGTAATCGTCGTACTGCATGTTGGAACTTGGGTTGGCATTAAGGGCCAGATCCTTATCTGTGTACAAGCTGACATCATTGACGAAACGGGTACGCCAGTAGCTGAGCCAGTTTTCATACTTGTAATTCAGAGTCAAGTTAGCCTGCCAATCGGCATATCCCAAAGTACCCGCCAACTCTTCATAATCACTGGGATCATCTTGGAAGGAGAAGTTACGACGTTTTATCAGGTGGGTCGCGATCAGGTTAGCACTGAAATCACCGCCGAGAATATCAGCCTTATAGGCCAGATCCAGATCCACCCCGGCTGCTTCCAGTGATGCCACGTTCAGCGCATGGCTTTGGATCAAGGTTATTTGGTGGGTTGAAGGATCGCGGGTGATCAAGTCACAGTACTGATTATTTATACCACTGGCCGAATCCAGGCATCGGTCAACTATGGTCTGTGCTCCGATGGAGCTGATGGCATCGTCGATCTTGATGTTCCAGTAATCGAGTGTCAAAGATAGACCTTCGATAAACTCAGGCTGGTAGATAAGCCCAACAGTGTAGCTGGTGGACTCTTCTGGCTTCAGTTCCCGGTTACCACTGCTCTTACCTTCTATCCTTTTGGCATCGTACTCATCATTGAAATCGGCAGGTACACCCATTGCAGCACAGTTCTTACGGCGGGTGGCTGAATCAGCCAATGTATTGAGGTTATCGATACGGCAGCTGTCTTTAACACTAAAGTATGTTTGACTCGGTGCACCAAACAGTTCGCTGATATTTGGAGCTCTGATGGCTTCGGCATAGGTACTGCGCATTCTCAGCTCATCGTTGATTTCCCAGCTTAGACCGGCTTTCCAGGTGGTCGCATTGCCTATGGTGCTGTAATCGGCGAACCGGACTGCCAGATCCATATCCAGCTGGCGGATCAGCGGTAAGTCGGCCAACAGCGGGATTGATACTTCCGCAAATACTTCCTTAACATCGAAATCACCTTTGTCTTCGCCCAAGGCATTGAAGAATGTACCTCCGGCATTCTCAGGCTCTTTAGTCTCACTTTCTTCTTTGCGGTACTCAACCCCGGTAGACAAGCCTACATAGCCCGCCGGTAATTCAAATAGCCCGGAATTGGTGATGGTGCCACCCAAAACAGTTTGCTTAATTACTGCATTGCCAACAGAAGTGGTATTGATATAGTCAATGGCTTCCTGGCTTGGATTACCGGCACCAAAAATGTTGACCGGTACACAACCTTCAGCGCGGGCGGTTTCGCTGCGACAGACTATGTTACCGTCGAGCATAACGGCATCGAGGGCATTTTGGTAGTTGGCATAGATCAGGTTGTTTTTGTTTACCCGCTCCAGATCTGTCTGACCATAGATGGCGTACAGATCATAGTCCCAATCGTCGGCCAAGACGCCTTCAAGGCCCAATACATAGCGCTGGGTTTCACGGGTGTCATCTTCTATACGTTGGCCCAGGTCAGCCATGAAACGGTTGATGACGATTGAATCCAGTGGTTGAGGAGTACCGTCCGCATTCTTGTTGTTCTTCATCAGAGCAACCAGGTTGGGATCCAGATAAGGGTTGTCAATCTTCACTGAGTTAAGCTTATTGCCAAAGAAGAAGGCCGGTTGGCTATAATTACTGGCCTGGCTGTTGACATATTTTGCCTCAAAGTAGAGGTTCATATCGTCATTCAACTGATAATTGCTTTTCAAGTTGAGGTTATAGCGTTTGAACTCGGGCTGCAGATCTTCAAACTGTCTCAAGTTGGTAAAGTCGCAGTCGACACAGTAGTTACCGTCGACTTTTGGGCCTATGTAAACATCACCTATGGTTCCGTCTGGATTGAAGGTTTTCCAACCATCCAAAAAGAAGGTACCGGCGTTGCTGATCCTGTAATGTCCGCCGTTTGGCAGGAAATACTTGTCCGGATCAGACGGATTGTTGGAGTCAATGTAATTACCGTTAGCATCCTTGGGTCTATCGGTATTTTTCAGACTGGTAAATGAGGTTCTGGTTTGATCACGATCGAAAGCTCTGAGTCTATCCTGAGCGCTGTATTCCGCAGCGAAGGCGATATTACCGCGACCATCATTAATATCTTTGCCGTAAGAAAGCGAAATTCTGTCTTTACCAAAGTTACTGTCATCAGCCCGACCTTTAATAGCCGAGATATCCAAGCCGACAATATCTTTTTTCAGAATAAAGTTAACCACACCAGTGACCGCATCGGCACCATAAATGGCAGATGCTCCGCCGGTAATGACTTCTACTTTTTCGACCCAGGCACTTGGAATCGTGTTGACGTCAACCGAAGAGCTTCCCGCTGAGCTGGCAACATGACGTTTGCCGTTTACCAGCACCAAGGTTCTGTCGGTACCCATGGTACGCAGATCCAACAGGTTGGCACCGGCAGTACCAATGTAACGCCCGGAGTTGGCAAGGGAATAAGTGTTACCCAGCGCAGGCAACTGGTTGAGGGCTTCACCTATGTTGGTCACACCGGTAGACAGGAGTTCTTCACCTGAGATTACAGTCACTGGCGTTGGCGCCACGGCACCTTCACGAATGATACGTGAGCCTGTGATAGAGATTCGCTCAACGGCTGAATTTGCCGTTTGTTGTTCTTGTTCTGCCGACAATGCTGGTGCGGAATAGGCTGCAGTTGCAACACCACCAATTAACGCAAAGCGCACCGCTTTGGCTAATTTAGAATTAACTTGCATTATATCTCCCTGATACTTATGTATGATTTTTTTATTTTTACACCCGAATTAATTAATAGATGTTTACGGATGTATCAAGAATATAACCTTGCAGAAATAAAAAGTGCAACATAGATGAAACAGATATAAATTGTTTGAATTAATAACAAATAAAGCTCTTTTGGTAACAAAGATATAACGTACGGTGTTTATTTTTTTAATTGCTTGATAATGTCGTGTTGTGTTTTATTTTTGTTTTTCCAGGGTGCGTTGTTTGTGGTGGTTTTGTTTTTATTGTGTGGTATTTTTGTTTTTTTACTTTTTTATTTAAGAGATGTTTTTATTTGTCTAGATACTTGAGTGAATATTTGTTGGCCATTGAAGATCTATTAATTTACCAAAAGTGTGACAAGCGTCACACTTTTGGCGTTGTTGTAACTGGGTTTCATCATACAGATGACCAGGGGCGGTAGTGTCTGAGGTAACTGATAGCAACGAAGCCGACGATAGCACTGGCTATCACAAGCTCAATATTTCCAAGTAGCGCCAGTGGCCGGTGCAGTGATTGCAGCATGGGTTGGCTGTTGCACCAGGCGGCTGTTTTCAGTAGAGCTGTGGCGCCTATCACCATGGGGAAGGTGTAAGCAGCAAACCCAGGGCTGAAAGGGAGGCGCAGCAAGTGCAGGAAGGCCAGATAGATGACCAGGGTCATCAGCAGGGCCAGACTCAGCAGCAGGGCGACCAACCAAAGCTCAGGCTCAGGAGTCAGGGTCAGATAGCCGGCCAAAGACAAGCTGGCCGGTGCTGCCAGAATCGCTATGGTAGGTTTGGCTGCATCCGCGACCGGATCACAGAAAATCAAGCGATAGAGCATCACAGGCAGCATCACCAAGTAACTCACCAGGCCGAACATCAGAATGATGTGAGCGATTTGAGCGCCTACCTCGCCGGCTTCGGCGCCGGGAAAGGTCACAGCTGCCACCACCATGCCGATAGGGGGCACAAACCAACTTGGCACCATATGCTCCAGGTTGAAGTCCATTGCTCTATGCAGCACAAAGGCAGCCAGTAAACAGCAGTGAATGGCGATAGCCGCCAGCCAGATCAGGAAACCACACAAAGGAAGATGGATCCCTACGGCTTTGGAGATCACCATCAGTGCCATGGCAAAGGTGGGCAGCACACTGCCGACCACAGGGTGGCGCAGTTCTTCATTCAGTAATTCAGGATGCAGAATGAATTTGACTGTCAGCAGAGACAGTAATATGCCGGCAACCACCGCGCCCAATGCCAGACCGGGAAATTCTGCTGATACGTTTTCCCAGGCCCAGCCCAGGCTAGCGATAGCCAGCGCCAATCCGGCCAATGGGCTTGGCAGTCGCTTGAAAGCGGCTTTACTAAACTTGGACTCGCGAGTGCTGAGTTCTTCAGTGGTAGTGGCAACGAGTTTCATACTGTGACCTCTAGATTCCAATTTGATGGTCCTAGTCTAAAATCGGTCTTTGGTTAATAAAATTGAAATTAAATTATTCATTGATTCAAATTTATTTAAGCTTGCAGCGCAGCAGAGTATGCCCAAGTCCTATGTCATCGATATCTTCATCGACATAAAAACCCGCTTGTTGCAGTAGTTTCAGCAGTACCTTGGAGTGATACATACGACTGTTACCATTGGCCATGGTGGTGAAGTAGAGCGAGGTGGCATTGACACAATAGGCGGAGGCGGCATTGGGTTGTCTGTCCCAGAAGGTTTCCAGAATGCAGAGCTCGGCTGTCGCCGGCATGGCTTTGGCACAAGCCTGCAGGATGGCCAGGATTTGTGCCTCGCTGAAACAGTCGAGGAATTGGCTCATCCAATAGAGATCGCCGTCGCTAACAAAGGGGCCGTCAGGAGCAAGCAGATCGCACGCCAGACCGGATATCCGCTCGCTTAAACCTGCAGCTTTTGCGGCCTCTGCGGCCAGTTCAAGCTGGGGAGCGAGATCCATTATGGTTACCCGGCACTGTGTGTTGTATTCGGCACACTTCAAGGCCCACTTGCCGGTATTGCCGCCGATATCCACCAAATGAGTCGGCCCATTGGCAAATATGCGCGGCATCAGGCTGTCAAAGGCATGATCTGAATAATAGTGGTCAAAGGCGAACCAGCTGTGTTTGGCTTCTGTCGGTAACTGGCTCAGAGCCGGGTAAATAGTGGGCCAATCGCCGAATACTTTCAGTCCCTCGGGAGAGCCTTGTTCCAGCGCCTGTTGCAGATGAAACAGGCCTTGGTAGCAAATGTCGTGGATAAAATTGAGATTGGTGGCGGCCATATCGTCATGCAGCAGAAACCAGCCTGTCTTGTCGAGAATGTAATTGTCTCCCTTGTGCCAAACTAGTCCCATGGAGAGCGCCATATCGAGTAAAACGCCCAGAGCATATTCTGTCAGCCCGGTTTTTTCTTTGAGTATCTCAAGGCTGGTACCTTCATCGCCTGCGGCATCTATATGCTTGAGGATGTCGAACTGCAGCAGGCAGCGGGTCACCTGAAAACTGACTGGAGCGAAGGCGATTTTTTGTGCTTCAAATTTGGCCTCGAAGGCACTGAGTTTGGCGGGTTCACTAAAAAAGGGCATTGTCTTAGCCGTGGAAAAGGTTCAAAAAGAGTCTTTATGGCGCAAAGCACAAGGCAAGTACAGGCCAGCTGAATGAAACTTTGATCAAGAGGGCAAATATGTGGTTAATGCCGCTTTTGATTTCGGGATCAAACGGGATATTTTGAGCGATAGAGTTCAGGACGAGAGGTTGGCATAAAAAAGCCCCATCATTAGACAGGGCTTTCAAGTTGCGATTTTACTTACTGCACGTTTTCCTGATCGCCGAATTGGCCGACAAACAGGGCTGAGGACAGATAACGCTCGGCAGCCGATGGCAGGATCACCACTATGTTTTTGTCTGCAAATTCCGGTAGGGCGGCGATGCGGTTGGCGGCAACGACGGCAGCACCGGAGGAGATACCCACTAAAATGCCTTCCTCTTTCATCAGCCTGTGAGCCATCTCTATCGCTTCGTCATTGGTGACCAGTTCTACCTTGTCAATCAGTTCCAGATCCAGGTTACCCGGAATAAAGCCAGCGCCTATGCCCTGGATCTTGTGCGGACCCGGCTGCACGGGTTGGCCCGCCAGAGTTTGGCTGATCACCGGCGAGTCGGTTGGTTCAACGGCCACAGCTGTGATTGCCTTGCCTTGGGTGTTTTTGATATAGCGGCTCACACCTGTGATGGTGCCGCCGGTACCGACACCGGCAACAAATACATCGATTTGACCATCGGTATCGTTCCAGATCTCTGGACCTGTGGTTTTTTCGTGGATTTCAGGGTTGGCCGGGTTGTCAAACTGCTGCAGCAGCAGATATTTATCCGGCGCCGATTGGCGGATTTCCTCGGCCTTTTCGATGGCCCCTTTCATGCCCTTGGCACCATCAGTCAGTACCAGGTTGGCGCCCAGAGCCTTGAGCAGCTTACGGCGCTCGAGACTCATGGTGTTGGGCATGGTTAAAGTCAATTTGTAACCTCTGGCCGCGGCAACATAGGCCAGCGCAATACCCGTATTTCCTGAGGTGGGTTCAATCAGCTCTATGTCTTTGGTCAACAGGCCTTTTTTCTCGGCGTCCCAAATCATATTGGCACCAATACGGCATTTGACACTGAAGCTTGGGTTACGGGCTTCTACCTTGGCCAGCACCTTGCCGTTGCTGACGCGGTTAAGACGAACCAGTGGGGTGTTACCAATGGTATAGGAATTGTCTTCGAAAATTTTGCTCATGGCTTGCTGGCCTCCTTTGATTGCATCCCTAAAGCATAATCCTCATGAGATCAAAGAGAAGTGAATCTTTGTTCTTCTTTATTCTTTTTAGTTATTACATGAATCTCTGTTATTCGTAACTTCGGAGTAAGCCAGTTTCGCTTTATGTTAATCTCAACGCCGAATTGATGTTAACCAAAAAACAACATTCTATTTCAAATAGGAGAATAGCCTTGGATTACAAGGGTAATGCCCAGGAGGCAAATCCGAATCGCACCGGGGAACAGGGCGGTCGTAAACGGTATCCGGGTAAAGATCCCCGCAGCATAGTGACGCCGGCCGCATTCAGCGTGGCGCCGGAGCTGCTCTACACCCCCTTGGCAAAACCTTGGAAACGGGCGCTGGCTATCATGATAGATGGTTTATTGGTGGCTATACTGGCAGAACAGGCCGGCCCCTTGTTTGTGCTTTTGGTGTGCCTGCTGGCTTACTATATACACAATCATGCCAACAGGATCTCCACTTGGGCCAAGGGGCTTTTGTATCTGTTTATGGCGGCGGTTTTGCTTTGGTCTGCGGTGCCACAGATGATTAAGGTCAACGGCCTGCAACAGAGTCGCGATAATGAGATTCAGGGGCAGACACTGCTGACCTTGACGCCGCAACTACTGCGTTTGAGTCTGTGTGAGGACAAGGCCTGCGCCCAACATGAAGCGGGTTTGCTGGTCAATGCCGCGGCTGAGACTGAGATGTCACGCACCCAGGCCGAGACTATGCTGCAAGGTGCATTGAATGAGTTGCCGCTTGCTTCAGCCGATATTGCGGCGATAAATGCAGACTTGATGCCGCAATTGGCTTCAATGAAGCACGAGTCTGTAGCGGCACTCAATGCACAGACTAACGCACAAACCGATGCAAAAAACGATGTAAAAACTGATGTAAAAAACAATGCAAAAATCGACACACAAACCAAGCCAGTATCTGCCGAAGACGACTCAAGACCGGAAGCAGAAGAGGACGAACAGCAGGAAGAGGCACAATACAGCTTGCTCGTTTGGGCCAAGGGGATGCTCAATGACCTCGGGCTTGGATTTGGCTGGGCGGCATTCTATTTTACCTTGTTCACTGCCTGGTTTGATGGTCAGACTTTAGGCAAAAAAATCATGCGGGTGCGGGTGATTGCCCTCGGAGGTGGTAAGCTTTCCCTATGGGACGCCTTTGGCCGTTACGGGGGATACGGCGCAGGCTTTGCCACTGGACTGCTGGGTTTCTTGCAGATTTTTTGGGATGCCAACAGGCAAGCCATCCAGGATAAGATCTCAGCAACAGTTGTCATTGATCTGAGTAAGCCACGCGTGAGTCCAACAGAGACGATGCTGCAGGCAGAACAGGTCACAAAACAATAAGAAGGTAGTTTATGAAGGATGCGATTGTCATTTCCGGTACCGGGCTGTTTACCCCACCGGAAGGAATAACCAATCAAGAATTGGTGGACAGCTTCAATCAGTATGTTGACCTATTCAATACCGAGAACCGCGCCCAGATAGATCTTGGCCATGTGGCGGCGCTGAATTACTCATCGAGTGAGTTTATCGAGAAGGCTTCAGGCATCAAACACAGATTTGTGATGGTCAAAGAGGGGATCTTGGATCCTGAAGTCATGATGCCGTTGATCCCTGAGCGTGCCAGCGACAACCTGTCACTGCAGGCTGAAATGGGCGTGCATGCGGCCAAGCAAGCGCTTGATAACGCCGGCCTCAAGGCGGATGACATTGACTTGGTGATAGTTGCCTGTGCCTACACCCAGCGGGCCTATCCGGCGATGGCGATTGAAATTCAGCAGGCTCTTGGTACCCGGGGTTATGGCTTTGATATGCAGGTCGCCTGTTCCTCGGCGACTTTTGCCCTGGTGACAGCGGCTAATGCCATTCGCAGTGGTAGCGCCAGGCGTGTGTTGGTCATCAATCCTGAGATATGTTCGGCTCAGGTCAATTATCGTGACCGCGACAGCCACTTTATTTTCGGTGATGTGGCTACGGCTTTGGTATTGGAGCCGGCTGCGACTTGCCGCGCCCAGCAAGCCTTTGAAATTCTGTCGAGCCGCTGTTTTACCCATTACTCAAACAATATCCGCAGCAACTTTGGTTTCCTTAACCGTTGTGATCCGGCCACGTCCGGCGAGGCCGATAAGCTGTTTCATCAACAGGGACGCAAGGTCTTTAAAGAGCTGCTGCCCATGATATACAAGCATTTGGATGTACAGCTCGAAGAAGCTGGTATCACGCCGGAACAGTTTAAGCGTCTGTGGCTGCATCAGGCCAATATCAATATGAATCAGTTTGTGGTGAAAAAGCTCCTGGGTGAAACGCCTGAGCCTTTGAAGGCGCCTGTGGTGCTGGATCAATACGCCAATACGGCATCGGCCGGTTCTGTAATCGCTTTCCATAAATATCACCAGGACTTCAAATCGGGGGACTTGGGCCTGTTGAGCTCCTTCGGCGCAGGTTACTCCATCGGCAGTTTAATTCTGCGAGCTTGTTAAGACCTGGCTTTCCTCTACCATGAAGCATAAAAAATGCCTGCAACAGCAGGCATTTTTGTGTCTCAATCGACCTACGGCGCTTAATCTGGCGCTATGGCCGGGTTGCGATAAGCTTCGCGATACTTGTCGACCCACATGGAAGTGGCACCGCAAATGGCAACCGGCATCACGATAAAGTTGACTATAGGGATCATGGAAAACAGGGTGACGGCGGCGCCGAAGCTCATACTGCTGCCCTTGGTATTTTTCAGGGCAAACTTCATCTCTTTGAACGCCACCTTGTGGTTATCGAAAGGATAGTCACAGTATTGGATACTCATCATCCAGGCACTGAAAATAAACCAGACCACAGGGAAAACGGTTTGGCCAATCACAGGGATAAAAAACAGCAGTAAGATCAATATGGCCCGCGGCAGGTAATACACCAGCTTTTGCCATTCGCGGCCGAGGATCCGCGGCAGATCCTTGATTAAATCCAAGGTGCCGCCGGTATTGAGCGGCTTGCCGGTCAGCAGTTGCTCTACCTTTTCGGCCAACAGGCCGTTAAATGGCGCTGCCAGCCAGTTCATCACGGAACTGAAGATAAACGACAGCAGCACCAGCAAGGTGATAATCGCCAGTGGCCAGAGGATCACATTAAGCCAACTGAGATAGTCCGGCAGTTGGCCTTCGAGCCAGGCAAACACATTTCCCAGTTGGCCTATGGCAAAATAGATGACGCCGGCAAACAACAGCAGGTTGATCATCAGCGGAATAAACACAAAGCTGCGCAAGCCCGGTTGCTTGATCAGGCTAAAGCCTTGGAGAAAATAGTTGACGCCGCTCTTGGCGGGTCTTGAAGATGCGGACATGTACCACTTACTCTCAATAAAAGAATACTTAGGCCGATTTTGAGCAACCAAGGCCACGAAAACAAGGGAAAAACGCAGCCAAGGGAATAAAAAGCGTTACAAAATGCGGCCCGCTTTGCTAAAGTGACAGCGCTTATACAGCTTCTTGGGCCAGGACGGCGGCGTTTCAATCAGGCTATTGAATTTCCTTCAGGATTGGCCCGCAAAACAAAAACAATCGGCACTGACATCCAACGGCAAATATGAGACTCAAACAGATAAAACTCGCTGGCTTCAAGTCATTTGTCGATGCTACCAAAATCCCTTTTCTCAATCCGCTGACGGCCATTATCGGCCCCAATGGCTGCGGTAAATCCAATGTGATTGATGCCGTGCGCTGGGTGCTGGGTGAAAGCTCGGCCAAACATCTGCGCGGTGACTCCATGGCCGATGTTATCTTTAACGGCTCCAGTGCCCGTAAGCCTGTTTCTGTCGCCGGCGTTGAGCTGGTATTCGACAACGCCCTTGGGCGTATCGGCGGCCAGTATGCCAACTACGGTGAGATTTCCGTCAAGCGCCAGGTCTCCCGCGATGGCGAAGCCCTTTATTTTCTCAACGGTCAAAAATGCCGCCGCAAGGATATTACGGATATCTTTATGGGTACCGGCCTTGGGCCGCGCAGCTATGCCATCATAGGTCAAGGCACCATCTCCCGCTTGATAGAATGCAAACCCCAGGAACTCAGGGTCTTTATCGAAGAGGCCGCGGGTATCTCCCGTTATAAAGAGCGACGCAAGGACACGGAAAACCGGATTCGCCATACCCGTGAAAACCTTGAGCGCCTGGGGGATATTCGCTCCGAGCTGGGTAAGCAACTGGATAAGTTGACGATTCAGGCTCAGGCCGCCAAACGCTATCGGGAATACAAGCAAAGTGAGCGGCGCTTGCATGCCGAACTCTTGGTGATGCGTTTCCTGGAGCTCAATGAGCAGGCCGAGGCGCAAAACAGCGAGATAGAAAGGCTGGAGACTGAGCTGGCCCAGCAGCAGGCGCTGAAACAAGAGTTGGAGTTGAGTTTGACTCAGCAAAAGCTGGCTCTGGATGAACTCAGTGAAAAGGAGCAGCGCCAGGTTGCCGATTTTTATCATAACAACACTGAAATCGCCCGTATCGAGCAGCAACTCAAGTATCTCAAAGAGCGGGATAAACAGCAGGCATCTGAATTGGGTGCGCTGCAACAGCAAATCGCCACATTGAATGAACAGCTGGCTCAGGCCAAGCAGCAGGAGCAAACTCTGGATGACAGTTTGCAGCAACATTTGCCGCGCCAGGAGGTGCTGGAAGAGCAGCAGTTTGAACTGAGCCAACAGTATGAAGCGGCGCTCTGGCAAAGTGAAAGTCTTGCCGGTGAGTTGCAACAGGCGGTGACTGCAGTCAGAGATATCAAGCATCAGCAGGAGCTCGCCGCCACCCGGGAGCAGCATCTTAAACAGCAACATGCCCAGCGCAGCGAGCAGCTCGATAAGCTTAGTGCAAGATTGCAGCAACCTGAGGCCGATAACGGGGCAAACCCGGCTGAGCTTCAGCAGCAGGTCAGCTTGTGTGAGTCACAATTGGCGGCAGCTAAGGCCGATGTCGAACGCCATGGTGCAGAGTTGATTGAGGCCCAGGAAACGTGGGAGCGGGCAAGACAAGCGGAGCAACAGCTGGTGCAGCGCCGCTCGGGGCTAACTGGTCGCCTGGAGCTGATAAGTCAGTGGCTCGAAGGCGCCGCTCAAGCAACGCAAGAGACACAAACTGCCTTGATTCAGCTTTGGCAGGACATTCAGGTCGAGGCCGGTTGGGAGCAAGTGGTTGAGGCTTGGCTTGGCCCCTTGATGCGCGCCGCTGTCTATCCTGACTGCAAACCATTTGATGGCCAAGGTTTTGCTCAGACTCGTCGCCAAAGTTGGGGGCCGGTCAGCGCTAGCGTCAACTTAAGCCCCTGGCTTAACAGGGTGCGCTGGGCCGAGTCGGCGCAGCAGGCATCCAACTTGCTCGAGCAGGGGCTGGCAGAGGGGGAGCTGATCCTCTGCCGTGATGGCAACCTTTTTGCGCATGATGTAAAGCTGACGCTTGCCGAGGATGGTCAGTCACTGGTGAAGTTGACCGCCGAGCAGGGCGCCATTCAGGCTGAGCTCGATAAGCTTGCGAGCGAGAGCCGGCAGGCGCAGCAGCAAACTACAGCGGCCCAGGATAGGTTCAACGAATTAAGGCTGGCTCAGCAGCTCAAGTCCGAGGCGCTACAGCAACAGCAACTGGCATTGACCCGCGCAGTGATGGCTTGTGAGGCGGCCACCGAGCAGGCGGCACGCGAACTTAGACAAAAGCAACAGATAGAAGCGGAAATTACCGAGCTGAAAGAGCGCCTCGAGCAGGAGCAGTTTGAGCTGGAGACGCTGATTGAGAGTCAGTTCGCTGCCGATGATACTCTTTATGAGCGTCAGCGGCAGGAGCGATTGCTGAGTGAGCGTCACAACGAGGCCAATCAGCAAAAAAACAGCCTTAAAGTCAGCCTGAGTGAACTTGAGCGCCAGTTAAAAACCTTGAACGGAACTCTGGCGGAGCAGAAAACCGCCTTGGCGTTGGCCGTGCAGCGGCGCAAACAGTTGACCGAGCAATTGCAGCAGGCCGAGCACAAACGCAGTGAGTTGCTGGATAAACCGCAGCAGGGTGCAGATAGTGCCGAGCTGCAACCGCTTGAGCAACGCCTGGAGGGATTGCTTACGCAGCAACACAGGATGCAGACGGAGCTTGAGCGCACCCGGGCCAAACTTGCCGAGCAGCAACAGCAGTTGGATAGTACAGCTTTAAAGCAAAAACAACAGCTTGGACAACTGGAGCACTTGACTCAGACAATCAGCACGTTAAAGTTACGTCGCGAGGGATTGAAAGGTCAGGCCGACAGCCAATTGGCGCAGCTCAGTGAGCAGCAGATCAAGCTGCATGAAGTGGCGGCAAACCTGCCTGATGAAGCAAAAATCGCGCCCTGGCAGGACCAACTGGAATCGGTTCGGCGCAAGATAAGTCGCCTCGGCGCCATTAACCTGGCGGCCATTGAAGAGTATGAGCAGCAAAAAGAGCGTAAGGCTTATCTCGATGCCCAGGATGAAGACCTCAACAAGGCGCTGGCCAGTCTCGAAGAGGCGATCCGCAAGATAGACAGAGAGACCCGCAGTCGCTTCAAGGCGACTTTTGAGCAGGTCAATGCCGGACTGGGAGAGTTGTTTCCCAAGGTATTTGGTGGCGGCAGTGCCTATCTGGCGCTGACAGATGATGATTTACTCGATACCGGAGTGACCATCATGGCCCGGCCACCGGGCAAGAAGAACAGCACGATTCATCTACTTTCGGGTGGAGAAAAGGCGCTGACGGCTTTATCATTGGTGTTTGCGATTTTCAGACTCAACCCGGCGCCTTTTTGTATGCTGGATGAGGTCGATGCACCTTTGGATGACGCCAACGTCGACAGATTCTGCCGTCTTTTGCAGGAGATGTCGGACAGCGTACAGTTTATCTATATCAGCCACAATAAACTCACTATGGAGATGGCTGATCAACTGATAGGTGTCACTATGCATGAGCCGGGTGTCTCTCGCATAGTCGCAGTCGATATTGAAGAAGCGGTGGCTATGGCCGACGCCGGATAACCATAGGAAAACAGGTAACCAATGGAAGATTTGCAACTGGTATTGTCTGTGTTGGGCGCGATTGCCATTATTGCCGTGCTGGTTCACGGTTTCTGGTCTATCCGCAAACAACAGCCCAAGTCGCTGAAAGAAAATCCGCTGACAGGTTTCTACAAGGACCAGGCCCGGCGTGACAGTGAAGGTTTCGATGCCGATGGAATTGGAGAGGTGAGGGTGCGTAAAGTCTCACCGGATGAAAAGCCACCCAAGCTCAAGAGCAGCAAGTTGCGTAAACCTGGCTTTCAGTCACCTCAAGCAGATGAGAGCGAAAGTGAACAGGCGTTTTCCCTCTCAGGGGCCAAACCCGAGCCCAGAGTGAACAGCAAGTCGCAACGGCAGGAGCCTGTGTTGCATCTCGATGATGACCAAGATACCGCCGAAATGCAGATGGAGTTGGGGCTGGGTGCCGATGCACAGACAGACAATGCCCATTCCACAGTTGAAGCTGAACATCAGGAAAACAGCCAGCCAGAGCCACAACTTGCCACTGAGCAACAGACCCGCGAGCAGGCCAAGGAAGAGTCGCGCCACGATGAGTTGCCCGATCCCAAGGATGTTTTGGTTCTGCATGTGGTTGCCAAAGAAGGCGAGAGCCTCAGCGGCGCCGAGTTGCTGCCTTGCCTGTTGGCACTGAACTTCAAGTTCGGTGATATGAATATTTTCCATCGCCATGAAGACAACGCCGGTACGGGGCGGGTGCTGTTTTCCCTGGCCAACATGGTTAAGCCCGGGGTGTTTGACCCGGACAATATGGAGCAGTTCAGCACTCAGGGGGTAGTCCTGTTTATGACCTTGCCTTGTCATGGCGATCCGCTGATGAACTTTTCCATCATGCTCAACTCCGCCCATCAATTGGCGGATGACCTCGGTGCCGAACTGCTGGACGGCCAGCGTCAGCCATGGCATCAGGATACCAAACAAGCCTACCTGGGCCGTATTCGGGCTCAGGGCTGATATTCATCAGGGAGCCAGTGTGAGTCTCTCTATCCAAGGCCGCCTCTGCGGCCTTTGTTTTGTGCGGAATTTTTATGCAAGCCATTGAAAACGAAATTGATCAGCTGATAAGCGCCATTAATGAGCACAACATTCGCTACTATGTGGATGACAACCCCAGTATTCCCGATGCCGAATATGACCGCCTGATGCAGCGGCTCAAGGCGCTGGAGACCGAGCACCCTGAGTTGCAACGTAGCGACTCGCCAAGCCTCAGAGTCGGTGGGCTGGCGTTGGCCAAGTTTGAACAGGTAACTCACCTCAAACCTATGCTTAGTCTGGACAACGCCTTCAGCGAAGAAGATTTTGCCGCCTTCCATAAGCGGGTGACTGACAGAGTTGGCGAGTTCAGCTATTGCTGCGAGCCCAAGCTCGATGGGCTGGCTGTCAGTATCCTCTATCGCGATGGCGTGCTGGAGCGTGCCGCCACCCGTGGCGATGGTGCGGTCGGCGAAGATATTACCGAAAACGTTCGCACCATTCGGGCGGTGCCGCTGAAACTCAGGGGCGATGACTATCCGCCGCTGTTGGAAGTGCGTGGTGAAGTATTCATGCCCAAGGCGGCCTTCGAGGCACTCAACGAGCGCAACCGGGTCAAGGGAGACAAGCTGTTTGTCAATCCGCGTAATGCCGCCGCCGGCAGTTTGCGGCAGCTGGATTCCAGGATAACCGCCTCTCGGGCACTGGCGTTTTACGCTTATGCATTGGGCGTGGTTGAGCCGGAATCCTTCCCGCTGGCGGACACCCATCTTGGGCAGTTGCAGCAGCTTAAAACCTGGGGATTGCCGGTCAGCAGTGAGATCCGCCTTGCCAAGGACCTCAGCGAAGTGGATGACTACTACCGGGATATTATGGCGCGCCGCAGTGCTTTGGCCTATGAAATCGATGGTGTGGTATTTAAGGTCAACAGCATAGAAGCGCAGCAGACACTGGGATTTGTCTCCCGTGCACCGCGCTGGGCCATCGCCTATAAGTTTCCGGCCCAGGAAGAGATGACTCTGCTCGAAGGGGTCGACTTTCAGGTAGGCCGCACCGGCGCCGTGACACCGGTTGCCAGGCTTAAGCCTGTGTTTGTCGGTGGGGTGACAGTTTCCAACGCCACTTTGCACAACGCCGACGAAATCGCCCGCCTTGGGGTCAAAGTTGGCGATACCGTGATCATTCGCCGCGCCGGTGATGTAATTCCGCAAGTGGTTGCCGTGGTGCCGGAAAAAAGACCTGAGGATGCCACAGAGATCCGTTTCCCGGAGCAATGCCCGGTTTGTGGCTCTCAGGTGGAACGTCTTGAGGGGGAAGCCGTGGCCCGCTGCACCGGTGGCTTGTTCTGCGAAGCGCAGCGTAAGGAAGCCATCAAACACTTTGCTTCCCGCAAGGCGTTGGATATAGACGGCATGGGCGACAAGATAGTCGAGCAGCTGATCGATAAGGAGCTGGTACAGAGCCCGGCGGATCTGTTCTCACTCACGGCTTCGGCCCTGACCATGCTGGAGCGGATGGGGCTTAAGTCGGCCACCAATCTGGTGCAGGCCATAGAGGCGGCCAAACAAACAACCCTGGCCAAGTTTCTCTACGCCTTGGGGATCCGTGAGGTGGGTGAATCCACCGCCGCCAACCTGGCACGGCACTTCAAAGAGCTGGATGCCCTCAAGCAGGCGAGTGTCGAGCAGCTTATCGAAGTGGAAGATGTTGGTGCCATAGTGGCTCAGCATGTGGCGCACTTCTTTGCTCAGCCCCACAACCTTGAAGTTATTGATAAACTGCTGGCTGCCGGGGTGACTTGGCCGGCCATCGAAGCGCCGTCTGAAGACAAGCAACCGCTCAAGGGCCAGACCTGGGTATTGACCGGCACTTTGAGCCAGATGAGCCGCACTGACGCCAAGGCGCAGCTTGAGGCGCTTGGCGCCAAAGTGTCCGGCAGTGTCTCCAAGAAGACAGACTGCGTGGTGGCCGGCGAGGCCGCTGGCTCTAAATTGACCAAGGCCAATGAGCTTGGGGTCAAGGTGTTGGATGAAGCCGGCCTGCTGGCGCTGCTGCAATCCTGAGCTTAATCTATCTGCTTGAGCCCCGGCAGGCAGCGGGGCTTTTTTATCTTCACTCAGTGGCAACCAATCCGGGGGATATGGGACTCTTGAGATTGTAGAGTCAAAATAGCCAAACAGCTTGTACCTGGCTTCTATTTATTGCGCCACATAACTTGAATTGTGTTGCCACAGGACCCACCTCATTATTTCGTAAGATGGCTGGCCGAGACTCGCTCTCAGATCGCCTCATTGAGGCTGCTTATGGAAGAGGCGTATCCCGGCTTAAAAAAAGAGTCAGTCATACGGGTGAACGTGGTCGGTTATTTTTATCATGGCTATGCCAGGCCTTGCCGGGTGGAGTCACAATGATGGGATTATGTCCTTGCTTAAATTTGAACATGTGCGCTGGCTTGACAATGACGGCCATATTAAGCCGCCATTACTGCTTTACATCATAGTGCTGTTTCTGGCCCGCGGCTGGTGTGTGTTTGTTGCATCCCTGACCCAAGCCAGCGACAGGGCCGCTCTGGTGCGGCTGTTTTATCCGGAAAAGAGTGACTTTCTATCATCTCTGGCCGCCGGCGCCGGCGCCTTGTTGATCTATGGTTTGATCCTGGCCGAGCGTAAACGGGTATTTGAGGCATTGATCCCACTGTTTCGGCAAATTCGCGGGTGGTTGGTGCTGTTGCTAGGGATAGACGGCGTGCTGCTTATTCAGCGTCTTGGTCACAACGATTGGTTGTTTAGCTGGAATCTGGCGTTGGATGCTTTATTGCTGTTCTGGTCCTTGCTCTACCTCGTTAAGTCGGTTCATTTGCGCCATTATCTCAACGACTGGCAAAAACAGGAGAAATTGGAGTGAGATAAGGAGCGATCCAATAAGGCAAGGTCGACAAATTTTTACTATATAAAACAGAGAGTGGCTGGCAGATTTCGGCTTGAAAAGTTATCACTAGCGACTTTTGGGATGAAATCTGAACAGAAAATTGTATGTATGGTGGATTAACGACTAATACACTGTCAAACAAGCGATTTTTGTCATAAATTTGTCATTTCATTCTTACGTTTGGTTTCCAATGGTCTATAGTTAAGATTCTTGGATTTCATTTTTTAAAACCTTGTTTTATCAAGTTGTTCTCTGGAGAAACTTTGAGTGGCCAAAGCTGAAAGGATCCATCTCCCTCTGTCACGCCTGCAAACCGGCATCACAGTCAAACTGCCGCTGTCCTGGACAGATCATCCTTTTTTGTTCAATCGCATTGAAATCAAAGATGCCGGTCAGATAGAAATGATCCGTAATCTTGGTGTGCCCTATGTCATTTTAATCTCTGACGAAGACCTACTTAATGATGTGATTGAAGAGGAAAACGAGGCGCAGCAAGCAACAGAGCGAACAAAGGACAACCAACCGGATCCCAAAGCCTCTGCCCGCAAGGCGATACGCAAGAGTCAGGGACGCTTTTTGAATGCCATTAATGACTGTCGTACCGTAGTCAGTAAGTTAGTGTCTGATCCTGAAGGCGCCATTCGTGAAGCCTCTGCTTTAGTTGAGCAAATGCTGGACCATCTATTGGAGTCTGGTAATCCCAAGTTGGCCTTGGTGTCCAGTGGTGAAGGGACTCCCAGCGTGACACAGCACGGGATATCAGTTGCGGTACTGGCCTTGATGATCGGCCATTCGCTTGAGTTGTCCAAGGACAAGCTGAGGGATATAGCATTGGGTGCGTTGCTGCATGATATTGGCAAACTCAAGGTGCCAGATGCCATCAGGCGTAAGCGCAATCCCTTGAGTCAGCATGAAAGCAACTTTCTCTCCATGCATCCCAATTTTGGTTATGACATGCTCAAACGCAGTGGCTTGTTTGGTAATGAGGTGTTGCATATTGTGAAGCATCACCATGAGTTTATCGATGGCTCAGGTTATCCCGATAGGCTTAAGCTGGCCAAGCTGCCATTGACCACTCAGATAGTCGCGCTGGCCAATGATTATGACAGTCAATTGGCTCGTCAAGAGATAGTCTCGCCGCAAATTGCTTTGGGATATCTGTTTAAGAATCGGGTTGGCAAGCATCAGGAGCAGCTGATTTCGGCGCTGGTGAAGGTCTTGGGGATTTACCCGCCAGGCACCTTGGTGAGCTTGTCTGATAATAATGTTGGTAAGGTGATGATGACCACATCGGAGGTGCGCCAACCTCAGGTATGGGCTTGTAAAAACGATGGCAGCGAGCCTAAGTTACGTTTTTTGATGGACGAAGAGGTTAGCGTGGAAGCCGTACTCAAGTCTGAAGAGCTGACTGAAGGTGCTTCAAGAACCCTGCAGGCCGGTGCTGGCATCAGTTTCTATTTCAGCGCGTTGGAGTAGCTTGCAACCCGCGTTCTCTTGCCGTGAGCGGCCAAACTTTGGCCATTCATATAACCACCTCTGGTTTTTATTCTCATTTGTCTTATGCTTGAGCTCGGTATACAGCGGAGTAGGTCGATGAAACATGTTGCGGTTTGGGGCTGCGGTTGGTTCGGTTTGCCATTGGCAAGGGAACTGGTCACCAGAGGAGTTAAGGTATGCGGCAGTAAGCGTACCGAGGAGGGGGCGGAGCTGTTAAGAAAAGAAGGGATGGATGCCGTGACCCTCAACCTTGCTGAGCCCGCACCTTTACCTTCGTTGCCGGATGACTGTGATGCTCTGGTACTCAATATTCCCCCCGGTCTCAGGCGCGGCGACAATGATTATCTAGCTTCTCTCGAGCGTTTATTACCAGTAGTTGCAGTAAGCGGTATCAAACGTCTGTTGTTTATCAGTAGTTCAGGGGTTTACCCTCAATCCCAAGGTGTAGTCACTGAGGTGACTCCTGTTGATGCATCGCCGGACAGTTATTCCGGCACCTTGGCGATGGCTGAGCGGAAGATACTGGCGCTTGCCAGTGAAGGTCTCAAAGTCACTGTCATTCGCTTTGCCGGTTTAGTCGGCCCAGGGCGCCACCCCGGGCGCTTCCTCGCAGGGAAGACCGGGTTGCCCGGCGCAAACGCCGTGGTGAATCTGGTGCATCTCGATGACTGCATAAATGCTTGCCTGCAGTTATTGACCGTCGCTAACCCCGGGGCCATCTATAACCTTTGTACGCCCTGTCATCCAACCAGGAAAGAGTTTTATCCGGCAGCTGCCAAAGCGCTCGGTTTGGCGGTGCCCGAATTTGCTACTGATAATGGAACGGGTAAGTGGGTGGATGGTTCTCTCATCTGCCGCGAGCTTGAGTTTGAATACTGTTATCCCGAGGCAGAGAGTCTTATTGCTGCTTGCCAATAAAAAGCGTGACTAAAAAAAGAACATGAGGAAAACCTATGTCTTTGTTATCCAAAATGGTTAGAGTCTTACCTTTGATACTCCTGGCCCTCAGTAGTGTAAGTGTCAGTGCGGCCGATTTTCAGGAAGGGCGAGACTATATCAAGGTGCCTGGGATCCCTGAAGCAAAGAGCGGTATAGTCAGAGAGTTTTTCTCCTATAACTGCCCCCATTGCTACTACAAAGATCCCTTGATGCAGCAGACTGCTGAACTGCTCAAGGGTAAGCTGGATTTTGAGCGCACTCCGGTCGGTGCGGGGCGCCCTTCCTGGATCCTCAGTCAGGAAGCCTATTATCTGGCGCAAAAATTCAGGATTACCAATCAGGTGCACGGCAATATTTTTAACCGGATCCATGAGAAGCATCAGGCCTTCGAACGACCTCAGCAGTTGAAGGACTTCTTTTTGGCGCAGGGGGTCAATGAGCAAGAACTCAACCAGACTTTGGGCTCGGCCGACAGCAAGCTGGCACTGGCCAATTATGATACTCAAACTCAGCTCTCCGGGATCCGGGGAGTGCCTTCTCTCTTGGTCAATGGCAAATATTTGATCACCTCGAAAAGTTCAGACCCCAAGGAACTGGCGGCGCTTATCCTCTACCTGAACCAGGAAGCGCCATAGATACAACACTGTTTTAAATACAATCAAGAGGCCAAAAGGCCTCTTTTTTTATCTCGTTTCTAATGCTTAGAGTTAATTCTGTACGGGTTAGTGGCTGGGTTTGGTTAGCCGTAACTCCATCTTGCCCACTTTTCATTAAGGAGATTGGACTCTTGCTCTATTCACTAAATGGGGGAATAGAGCAGCTTTTTTATCAAAATATCCTGAAAATCACTTCGACATTGGTCTAATAATTCGTAGCAAATAAACGAGCGTTTAATTGATGATTTTCATCTTAACTTTTTGATTTTACTTGCTTTAGGTGAATTGTTAATGGTGTGTGAATTTTAGCTTAGACTAAGGTCTTGATTGTAGCGCTCCCGGCGGTTGCTAGATTAACTGTGACTTAATAATTATTACCACAGGGGAGTCGCTATGGGTTTTGAAAACAATGACAAGGCAAAGGGGTACTGGCGCGAAAATTTGCGCTTGGTACTGGGACTGCTGGCCATCTGGTTTGCTGTTTCCTACGGTTGTGGGATTTTACTGGTGGACGTTCTCAATGAAATTCATTTTATGGGATTCAAGCTTGGCTTCTGGTTCGCCCAGCAAGGTTCCATGTATGTGTTCGTAGTGCTGATTTTCGTTTATGCGGCCAAAGCGAATGCCTTAGATAAAAAATATAACGTACACGAAGACTAAGGAGCTGGCCGATGGATGTTCAAACACTAACATTTTTAATTGTGGGGCTCTCGTTTGCCCTTTATATCGGGATTGCCATCTGGTCAAGAGCCGGTTCTACCAAAGATTTTTATGTTGCAGGTGGTGGGGTGCACCCTGTGATGAATGGGATGGCGACGGCGGCAGACTGGATGTCGGCAGCTTCCTTTATCTCGCTGGCAGGTATCGTCTCCTTTGTGGGGTTTGACGGCAGCGTGTACCTGATGGGCTGGACCGGCGGCTATGTGTTGCTGGCTTTGTGTATGGCACCTTACCTTCGTAAGTTCGGCAAGTTTACTGTGCCTGACTTTATTGGTGAGCGTTATTACTCCCAGGCGGCTCGAGTCGTGGCTGTGATCTGTGCCATTTTCATCTGTTTTACCTATATTGCCGGACAAATGCGTGGTGTTGGTGTGGTGTTCTCTCGCTTCCTGGAAGTGGATGTCGATACCGGGGTGTATATAGGTATGGCAGTAGTGTTCTTCTACGCGGTACTCGGAGGCATGAAGGGGATCACCTACACTCAGGTGGCGCAATACTGTGTGCTGATCTTCGCTTTTATGGTTCCGGCCATCTTTATCTCTGTGATGATGACAGGTCATGTCATTCCGCAAATCGGTTTTGGCGCTGAGCTGATAGATGCCGCCGGGAATGATACCGGGGTGTATCTGTTGCAAAAGCTCGACGGCCTGCAAACCCAGCTGGGGTTCTCTGAATATACCGAAGGCGCTAAAAGCACCATAGATGTATTTGCTATCACGGCAGCGCTTATGGTGGGGACTGCCGGTTTGCCCCACGTGATTGTGCGCTTTTTTACCGTACCCAAGGTAAAAGATGCCCGTATTAGCGCCGGTTGGGCACTGGTATTTATTTCCATCATGTATACCACTGTGCCGGCCTTGTCAGCATTCTCCCGGGTAAACATGATAGAAACCATCAATGGCCCTGAATCTACCGGTGTCGCCTATGAGTCTGCGCCGCAGTGGATTAAAAACTGGGAAAGTACCGGGCTTATCAAGTGGAACGATAAGAACGGCGACGGCAAGATGTACTATGCCAAGGGTAACCTCACCGACGACAGCAATAATGAAATGGATATCGATCGCGATATCATGGTGCTGGCGACCCCTGAAATCGCCGATCTGCCGGCTTGGGTGATTGCCTTGGTGGCGGCCGGTGGTCTGGCGGCAGCGCTGTCTACTTCTGCGGGCTTGTTGCTGGTGATCTCAACTTCGGTATCCCATGACTTATTGAAGAAAAACTTAATGCCGGACATTTCAGACAAGAAGGAGCTGTTCTATGCGCGAACCGCGGCGGCTGTAGGCGTTGTTATCGCAGGCTACTTCGGGATCAACCCACCCGGTTTTGTGGCGGCAGTGGTGGCTTTGGCATTCGGGTTGGCGGCATCGTCACTGTTCCCGGCAATTGTGATGGGGATTTTCTCCAAGTCGATGAACAAGGAAGGGGCCATTGCCGGTATGGTGATGGGGCTTGGTTTTACTGCGGGCTATATCATCTACTTCAAGTTTATCAATCCGGCTGGCAATAATGCCGATAACTGGTTGTTTGGTATTTCGCCGGAAGGTATCGGCATGGTTGGCATGATAATCAACTTTGTTGTAGCGATTATCGTTGCCAAGATGACAGCCGCTGTTCCTGAACATGTGCAGGAAATGGTTGAGTCTATTCGCTTCCCTAAAGGGGCAGGCACGGCGCAGGATCATTGATCTGCAGTCGCATAAATAGAAGATCCCCCGCTTAGCCGGGGGATTTTTTATCAATCTCGCTTGGGTTGGATGCTTACCTTGCTATTTTTCTTTGGTTTGGGCTTTCTGTTTCGGGCCTTTTGTTTCAGAGCCGGCGATATTCGACTAAAGCCAGATAGTCAGTACTCTTCAGAGTGGGCAATACTGTGATGAGTCAATTCAACTTTAAAGGCCGCCCATGGATGAGAGTGAACTGCTGCCCATTCGCAACTTTCTGCAACAGACGGTTCCTTTCGATGAACTGCCGCAACCCATGCTGGAGCAATGTTGCCGCGCCATCAGCATAGGGTATTACAGCAAGTCGATGAAAGCCGTGCCGCTGGATTCAGCCAATCCCATGCTCTATATCGTTCGCAGTGGCGCCTTTGAAGTACGTGATGCCGAGGACGAACTACTTGACCGCCTGGGAGAGGGCGATTATTTCGGTTTTCCCTCTCTGTTGTCGGGTGAAGAGAGTTGTAACAAGGTACTGATCCTTGAAGATGGCTTGGTCTATCATGTGCCGCCGGCGCTGTTTGATACTCTGCGTCTGGAATGCCGCAGCTTCGATCGTTTTTTTAACCGAGCCTATGCCAAGAGGTTGCGCCATCAAGGGCGTTTTCGGGCCAGGGATCTGACCACTACCAGCCGGATCAGCACTCTGATGACCCATGAGCCCATTGGCGTCGATCACCGCTTTTCCATCACAGACGCGGCCAAGCTGATGCGGAAGCACAGGGTGTCGTCTGTACTGGTACTGGATAATCACAAACTGGTGGGGATACTCACCGACAGGGACCTGCGTAATCGGGTGCTGGCCGAGGGGCTTACCGGCAATGAAGCCGTGTTTCAGGCCATGACAGGTCAGCCTGTGCATATAGAGGCTCAGGCTTTGGTATTTGAAGCCATGCTGCTGATGAGCGAGCACAACATTCACCATCTGCCTGTCATGGAGCAAGGGCAGCCGGTGGGGATGATCACCAGTACAGACATATTGCGCAGCCAGGCATCCCAACCTTTGCTGCTGATAGGCGAGATAGAACGGCAAAAAGATTTACAAAGCCTCATCAGTGTCAGTCGGCAGATCCCACTTTTGCTGCAAAATCTTATCAGCGCCGATGCCCGCGCCGAGGAGATTGGCCGGGTACTGACCTCAGTTACCGATGCGCTTACCCGCAGGCTTATCCAGCTCAATCAGGCGCTGCTTGGGGAGGCGCCGATGGCGTTTTGTTGGTTGGCATTTGGCTCACAGGGACGGCAGGATCAGGCCGCCTGCTCGGATCAGGACAACGGTCTACTGCTGGCCGAAGAGCCGGATGAGCATGCCAGAGGTTACTTTCAGGCCTTGGCAAAGGGGGTGTGCGCCGGGCTCAATGAATGCGGTTATGTATACTGCCCCGGGGATATCATGGCGCAAAACCCCAACTGGTGTTTGTCGCTGGCAAGCTGGCAGCAGAAGTTCGCCTCCTGGGTTAACACCCCTGAGCCCAAGGCCTTGATGCATGCCAGCATCTTTTTTGATATGCGCTCCGTATATGGGCCGGACAGCCTGTTTGCTGCGCTGCAGGACAAGGTGCTGGCGCAGACCAAAGATAACGATATCTTTCTGGCGGCCTTGACCGGCAACGCCTTAAGTGAGTCGCCGCCATTGGGGTTCTTCCGTAAATTCGTGCTTGATAGGGATGGCAGTGAGATCAAGGGGATGGACCTTAAACACAGGGGCAGCGCCCTTATCAATGATATCGCCCGGGTATATGCCCTGGCCGCCGGCGTTAAAGAGGTTAATACCGCCAAACGGATCCGCGCCTTGATGGAGAGCAAGCTGTTGAGCCGCAAAGATGCCCTCAATCTTGCCGATGCCCATGAATTTATTGCCCATATGCGGCTGGCCAATCAGGGGCGTCAGTTTGACCAGGGCCAGAAGATAAGCAATTTTCTGATGCCGCAGGCACTCTCTTCGCTGATGCGCCACCAACTCAGGGATGCCTTCAAAGTGGTGCATGATGCCCAGGCGGCGCTGAAACTCAAATTTACCCGGAGTTTCTAGGATGCATTTGCTGCATAGAACCCGTCTGGCCTGGCATTGCTGGCAGGCAAGAGAGCCACTCAAGTCTTTTTATCAGGCCTTGAGCCTTGTGTTATCCAAGCCTGTGGCAGAGGCACCCCTGATGGCGCTGGACCTGGAAATGACCGGCCTTAAGCCGGGTTGCGATCAGATCCTCTCCATAGGTGTGGTGCCGATCAACAAAGGCAGACTGGAGCTCAGCGGCGCGCGCCACAAATTGGTGAGTATTGACGGCAGTGTCGGTCAGAGCGCCACGATTCACGGCATTATGGATCGCCATCTTGAACAGGGGGCGCTGGCGCCCGAACAGCTCTTGCCTTGGCTGCTACGGCAAAGTCAGGGGCGCATTTTACTGATGCATCATGCTCCGTTGGACTGCGCTTTTCTCAGCAGGCTTTGTCAGCAGGCGTATGGTACTAAGCTGCATCTTCCTGTGATAGATACGCTATTGTTGGAAAAGACGCGCCTGCAGCGACAGCAGGAGGTATTGTCAAGCGGTAGTCTGCGCCTCGGTGCCTGTCGCAGCCGCTATCATTTGCCGCCGTACTCGGCCCACAACGCGCTGACCGATGCGCTGGCTTGTGGCGAGCTGTTTCTGGCTCAAAGTAGTGATGCCGCCAAAGAGCCCGTGGCCGATTTCCTATCCTGGATATGACAAGGTACTGAAAAATTATATTAAAAAACTGCATTTAAGACCGAGGATTAAGTCGGTTTAATCCGATAAACTTTTCAAGGCCAACCTTCCCCAAGGCTTTTCATGCTTACCTATGAGTCAACTACTAGGCAATACTGCCTCATATTTGGTACTGCAAAGCCTGATTCTTCAAATAAAGCTCTGTTTTATTTCTTCTTTAACAGCGTCCAGGTCTTGAGGATATTCGGCTACCAACACCAGGTAAGCTGAGTCGGTTTTTATCGCCTCTCCCCGGTATTCGCTATCGGCAAAGGCTTCGGCCAGCATCACCCTGTGTTCAGGGGGCACAATAAACACTGTTACCTTGCCTTGTTCACCGGCCAATACCAGGTGAATACTCTCAATTCCCTGAAAATCGCAGAAGGTGCTGTAAAATACCCGTCCTGGTTGGCTGTTGAATCTGACTGTTTCCAATCCTTTGAGCGATGCCAGTTCGGCATTGATCGCTTGATAAGAGATATCGGCATTACTGGTCATGGCCATGGTTTCATGGCGCACATGGGCAAGTGCGTGTTGTCCTAAGTCCACCGGTCCCTGACGCCAGAGACTGAAACTGACTCCGGCAACAAATGCGATGGATGCGGCCATCGCCAGCATCCAGCCTGTACGTTTGCGTTGATGATGGTGCACGGCCAACTGTTGTTTCAGCAGCAGTTTTTCGCTCAGGTCTTCGGCCACAGGAATTCTGAGCGCCTGACTTATCTTGCCATCGAGTGCCTTGAGTTCGGCGACAAACGCCTGATTGTCTTCGTTTTGGCTTAGGGCCTCGAGAAACTCGGGATCCTGATTATTGGGGTCGCCATAGGCCTGGCGGCGAAACTTCAGCTCATCCATTGGATTGACCTCTGACCTTGGAGTGTTCCAGTGCTTCTTTTAACTGATTTCTGGCCCGAAACAAGCGGGTCATGACAGTATTTCGGTTTAGATCCAGTAATTGGGCAATTTCATCGCCACTGAATCCGGCTATCAGCTGTAATAACAAAGGCTCCCGATACTCGGGTTCCAATTGGGCTATTTGACGCCTGAGCAGGTAGTGCTCGGCATGTTCTTCCTGGCTCTGGGAACCGGGATCCTGCCAATGCTCTTCGCCGATATCGGCATAATCAAACTGCTTACGCTCAAAGCGGCGGGCATTTTCCCGCCGTAAAATAGTGATTAACCACGCCTTGGCCGCCTTGTCATCTTTCAATGAATCCAGCGAGCGCCAGGCCCGGAGAAACGTTTCCTGGGTAATATCTTCGGCTATATGGCGATCGCCGCAAAGCCAGAAGGCGTAGCGGTAGATATCGGCATGCAGCGCCCTGACCAGGCTATCGTAACGTCTTTGTTTATTCAGCATGTCAGAAATGACCGCATCATCAGACTTTTTCTTTCGCCAGCTATCGAACATTTTCATGCTTGTTTTATTTTTGTTGCCGCTAAGCTTAATGGCCTTGTGGGCATTCTGGCAAATACCATGAGCGTAAATTTGGTTACAAGCCCGATTTAGCCTGGATTTAAGCTCAGTAAGTGGTAAAAGTGGTGGCTCCAATATTGGGAATTGGGTAAACACACTGTTGAAAAAAAAAGAGATAACCGTTTGTTTAAAGAGCCAGCGTTTGTTTAAAGAGTCAGCTGTTAAAGGTGTTGAAAAAGGGGGGGGACTGCGTAATGCCGATCAGTTAAGACAGATCGCTTGACGATCTCACTGAAAGGATCAAAATCCGATGACCTCATGTCATCGGATTTTTTTATGCAACTTTCAGAAGCTTTGGCGCGTACTCATATCAATCGTCTTACCGAATTCACCTGTCTGGCCGATGTGCTTGAGCCTGAGTTAATTCAGTCGTGCCTTGATTCACATGGTGTTGCCAGTTTAAGGCGNCGTAAGTTACCTATGGATGCCATGATTTGGGCGGTGATTGGTATGGCTCTATTCAGAGGCGAGTCCGTCCGCTCTCTCATCAATAAGCTTGATATCGTCTTACCTCAAGAGGTGGATTACGTTGCGCGCAGTGCTGTCACTCAAGCGCGCAAGCGGCTGGGCTCTGACGTTGTTCAGGATGTGTTTAAGCGAAGTGCCAAGACCTGGCATGAGAGAGCTGAGCATCCGCATTGGTGTGGGCTCAACCTCTATGGGGTCGATGGTGTCGTGTGGCGAACACCTGATAGTGAGCAAAACAATCAGGCTTTTGCCAAAACTGCCAACGCTTCTGGTGATGCTGCCTATCCTCAAATTCGCATGGTTTGCATGATGGAGTTAAGCAGTCACTTGGTATTGAACAG